>NZ_CP068564.1:2100000-2307997 GCF_016767175.1 Keratinibaculum paraultunense | reverse complement strand
TAAATCTAAATCCATCTTAAAAATCCTCCTATTTATATATTGTAAATTATAACCATTAAGTAAGAATATTATAACTAATAATTAAAATATCAACAACTTTATCCACAGAAAATAAAAATATATAAATAAAAATTTTAAAATAATGTGTTATGATAATTGTGGATAAATAATGTGTATTTTTAGAATAACTTTTAAAAAATCAAAATTATCCACAAGGTTGTTTTGCATAATCTTGTGGATAATAAAACTACTAAACAACAGGTTTAGAGCAGAATAAAAAATAAACAAAATATAAGTTATACACAAATTATCAACAATATGTGTATAAGTAAAAAAGTATTAATAAGGAAAAAATTATCCACATGCATATTTAATCATATCAAAAAAAATAATTTATATCAACAAATTTATCCACAGCATTAATAGGCTGTTAATAATTGTACTTGTGTATATTTATAAATACAAAAAAGGTTTAATTTTCTTGACATATGAAGATAGTATAAATATAATCTATATTAGTATTTATGTTGGGAGGTGTACTAATTGAAAAGAACTTATCAACCAAAAAAGAGACAGAGAAGTAAAGAACACGGTTTTAGAAAAAGAATGAAAACTAAATCGGGAAGAAGAATAATTAAGAATAGAAGAAGAAAAGGTAGGAAAAAATTATCAGCATAAGGCCGCAGAAAAGGGTGGCCTTTTTGTAAATAATTATGTAATTTTCAAACTTTGCATTGATTTAAGGAGCATTGTAATGAAAAAAAAGTATAGATTAAGAAGTAATGAGGATTTTAAAAAGGTCTACCGTAATGGGAAGAATTATTGGAATAGAAATATTGTGTTATATGTGATGGAAAATGAATTGAATTATACTAGGATTGGGTTTTCTGTTACTAAAAAGATAGGTAATAGTGTGGTGAGAAATAGAGTAAAAAGACGTATGAGGGAAATTTGTAGATTAAATTTTGATAATATTAAGGATGGATATGATATAATATTAATACCTAAGAAAAATGTTGTTGATATTGGACATAATGAATTAGAAAGTGCAATACTTCACGTATTGCGTTTAGCTCGTTTAATGAAGAATTCAGGTGAAAAATAATGGCTAATATGGCTATTTTATTAATAAAATTTTACCAAAAGTTTATTTCAAAATATATTTTTGTTGGAAGAAATTGTAGATTTTATCCTACTTGTTCTCAATATTCCATAGAGGCATATAGTAAATACGGTTTTTTAAAAGGAACTTATTTAACTATTAAAAGAATATTGAGATGTAATCCTTTTAGTGAAGGAGGATATGATCCACTAGAATGATTGGAGGTTAATAAATGGGAGCTTTTTTAGGAAAATTATTTGGAGGATTGTTGAAATTAGTATTTGATTTAGTCTCTAGTATTGGTACTGAGCCTGAAAATTTTTCTTTTTATGCAATGGCTATAATAGTTACTACTATTATATTCAAATTGATTCTTTTACCTATTTCTTTACATCAAAGTAAATCTACTGAAAAGGTGAATGAAATTCAACCTAAAATAAAAGAAATTCAAAATAAATATAAAAATGACCCACAGACCCAGCAGGCAAAGATAATGGAATTATATAAAGAACATAATTACAATCCAATGTCAGGATGTTTAATTATGTTAATTCAATTTCCTATTATTATAGCTTTTTTTAATGTATTAAGGGATCCTGTCACTTATGTTTTTAAAGATCCTAAGGTATATGAAGCTATAAGTAAAAACTTTTTCTGGATCACCAATTTAGAAAAGTCAGATCCTTATCTGTGGGGATTGCCTTTATTAGCTGCTATTACTACTTATATACAAAGTATGTTGATGACAGCTAATGTGCAGGTAGATCCTCAAGCTGAAGCTAGTCAAAAAATCATGAATATATTTTTACCCCTTATGATATTTTGGGCTGCTAAATCTTTTCCAGCTGGTTTAGCTCTTTATTGGGTTGTAGGGAACATATTTCAAATAGTACAGCAATTAATTATGAATAGGTCTTTGGGTAAAGTTAAGGAGGATATAAAATAGTATGAGATCTATTGTAAAGATGTCCAAAACAGTTGAAGAAGCGGTAGATATGGCGTTAAAAGAATTGGGTGTTAATAAGGAGGATGTTAATGTAGAAATATTAGAAGAGCCAAGTAAAGGACTTTTTGGTTTGATAGGTTCTAAAGATGCTGTTGTAAAAGTAACTGTAATAAATGATCCAGTAGAAAAGGTTAAAAATTTTCTAAGTAGAATGCTTTCCTACATGAAAATAAAAGGAGATTGTGTAGCAAAGAAAGAAGGATCGTGTTTGTATGTAGAGATTGTAGATATTAGTTCTTCAGATACGGGTATAGTGATAGGTAAAAGAGGAAATACTTTGGATGCTATACAGTATCTATTAAGTTTAGTAATTAATAAAAATAGAGAAGATTATATTAAGGTAATTGTAGATGTAAAAGGGTATAGAAAACGTAGAGAAGATACTCTTATTAAATTAGCTAATAAGATGGCACAAAAAGCAAAATATAGCAATAGACCAGTAAAATTAGAACCTATGAATCCGTACGAAAGAAGAATTATTCATTCAGCATTGCAACATGTAGATGGTATAGATACTCATAGTGAAGGAGAAGATCCTTATAGAAGAGTAGTAATTCAAGCAAAATAATTTTTTTGAAACCCAGTCTAGACTGGGTTTCTCTTATCTATGAGAGAGGTGAGAATAATATGACTGATACTATTTCAGCTATTTCTACTGCTATAGGAGAAGCAGGAATAGGTATTGTAAGAATGAGTGGTAAGGATTCAATAGAAATTGCAAACAAAATATTTAAGGATGAAAAGATTGAAAAGTTAAAGGATGGAGAAAATAGAAAATTAATATATGGGCATATCGTTGATCCAGAAAAGGATGAGATTATAGATGAAGTATTAATTGTCTATATGAAAGGTCCTTATACTTATACTAGGGAAGATATGGTTGAGATATATTGTCATGGAGGAGTTATACCAGTAAGAAGGATATTAGAATTAACTTTAAAATATGGAGCTAGATTAGCAGATAGAGGAGAATTTACTAAAAGGGCATTTTTAAATGGCAGATTAGATTTATCCCAAGCAGAAGCAGTTATAGATATGATAAATGCTAAGACTGATAAATCTTATGATGTTTCTTTGAATCAATTGGAAGGAAGCCTATCTAAAGAAATAAGAGAAATGAGAGATATACTTTTAAATATGATTGCTCATATTGAAGTATCTATTGATTTTCCAGATGAGGATATAGAAGAAGTAACTTATGAACAATTAGAAGAAGATGCAAAAAGGGTTTATAAAAAAATTGACAATTTATTAAGTACAGCAGATAGGGGAAGAATATTAAGAGATGGTCTAAATACGGTTATATTGGGAAAACCTAATGTGGGTAAATCTTCTCTTTTAAATGCAATATTAAGAGAAAATAGAGCTATAGTTACTGATGTTCCAGGTACTACAAGGGATATTATAGAGGAATATGTAAATATAGATGGTATTCCTTTAAAGATTGTGGATACAGCAGGTATAAGAGATACTGAAGATTTAGTTGAAAAAATAGGAGTAGATAGAGCTAAAGAAATGGTAGATAAAGCTGATTTAATTATTGCAGTATTTGATATGTCAGAAGATTTATCTAAAGAAGATAAAAAGATAATAGATATAATACAGAATAAGAAAAGCATTATATTATTAAATAAAACAGATTTACCAGTAAAATTGAATGAAAAACAAATAAGGAAAATATTACCTGATAAAAAAATAATAAATACATCTATTGTTAAGGGAATTGGTTTAGATGAATTAATAAATTCTATAAAGGATATGTTTTATAGTGGAGAAATGGATATAAAAAATGAAGTTGTGATAACTAATGTAAGGCATAAAAATCAGCTTTTAAAGGCTAAAAATAATATTGAGGATGGATTAGAGGCTATTAAATTAAATATGCCTCTAGATTGTATAGAAGTTGATATAAGAAATTGTTGGAAAAATTTGGGTGAAATTTCTGGTGATACTGTAACTGAAGATATATTGGATAAGATTTTTTCTGAATTTTGTATAGGTAAATAGTTATATGATTGGGGTGCAAAATTATGGAAGATATGAAAAAATTTTATGGAGGAGATTATGATATTATAGTAGTTGGAGCTGGTCATGCAGGTTGTGAAGCAGCATTGGCTAGTAGTAGGATGGGTATGAAAACTTTAATATTAACTATGAATCTTGATTCTATTGCAGATATGCCTTGTAATCCTAACATAGGAGGAACAGGGAAAGGACATTTAGTTAGAGAAATAGATGCTTTAGGTGGAGAGATGGCACTAAATATTGATAAATCTTTTATACAAAGTAGGATGTTAAATACTTCTAAAGGACCTGCAGTACATTCTTTAAGGGTTCAAGCAGATAAGAGAAAATATCATATAGAAATGAAAAAGGTGTTAGAAAATGAACCAAATTTGACTTTACAACAAGGGGAAGTTATAGATATATTAGTTGAACAAAATGAGGTAAAAGGGATAATTACTAGAATTGGAGCAGTTTATAATGCAAAAGCTGTCATATTAGCGACAGGAACTTATTTAAAAGGTAAAATTTTTATGGGAGAGGTTAATTATTCTAGTGGTCCCGGAGGACTTTCTCCATCTAATTATCTTTCTGATTCGTTGAAAAAACTAGGTATAGAACTTAGAAGATTTAAAACTGGAACTCCCGCTAGAGTTCACGGAGACAGTATAGATTATTCAAAAATGGAAATACAGCCAGGGGATGAAGAAATAATACCTTTTTCTTTTTTAAATATGGGGAAAACCTTTGATAAAAAACAAGTGCCTTGTTATCTTACTTATACTACACCAACTACTCATGATATAATACGTAAAAATTTACATCGTTCTCCTATGTATTCTGGAGTAATAGAAGGAGTAGGACCTAGATATTGTCCATCTATTGAAGATAAGGTAGTTAGGTTTGCAGATAAGGATAAACATCAAATATTCATAGAACCAGAAGGACTTGATACTAAGGAGAAATATGTACAAGGAGCAAGTTCAACTTTACCTGTAGAGGTTCAATTGGAGATGTATAAGACTATTACTGGATTAGAAAATGTTCAATTTATGAGACCGGCTTATGGAATAGAGTATGATTGTATAGACCCTACTATTTTAAAAAGAACATTGGAGCATAAGAAAATAAAGAACTTATTTTTTGCTGGTCAAATTAATGGTTCATCAGGATATGAAGAAGCAGCAGCTCAAGGTTTAATTGCTGGTATAAATGCTACAATGAATATAAAAGGGAAAGAACCTTTTATATTGGATAGATCAGAAGCCTATATTGGAGTTTTAATAGATGATTTAGTTACAAAGGGAACTAATGAACCTTATAGGATGATGACATCTAGGGCTGAATATAGATTAACTTTAAGGCAGGATAATGCAGATCTTAGATTAACTCAAAAAGGTTATGATATAGGACTTGTTACTGAAGAAAGATATAAAAAGATGATAAGAAAGAAGACAATGATAGAAGAGGAATTAAATAGGCTAAAATCTATAAAATTGACTCCTACTAAAGAAACTAATGAATTTTTAAAGAAAGTAGGAAGCACTCCACTGAAAACTGCTGTTAGTTTATATGATTTAATAAAAAGACCTGAACTAAATTATGAAATTTTAAAGGAATTAGATGAAGGAAGGAAAGAATTGCCTAGAGAAATAAGACTTCAAGTGGAAACTCATATAAAGTATGAAGGATATATTAAAAAACAGATGGGGCAGATAGAACAATTTAAAAAATTAGAAAACAAGAAGTTAGATGAAAATTTAGATTATAATGAAATAAAAGGGTTGAGTAATGAGGCAAAATCTAAATTAAATCAAATAAAACCAGATTCAGTAGGTCAAGCGTCGAGAATATCTGGTGTTTCTCCAGCTGACATAAATGTATTGTTGATTTATTTGGAGCAAAAGCGACGAAAAGGGAAAGGAGATAAAGATGACTGATGTAAATACTTTAATTGAAGGAGCAAAATCCTTAGGATTTACTTTAACAGATGAGCAAATAAATAAATTTATTATATATAAAGAAACTTTAAAGGATTGGAATCAGAAGATAAATATTACTTCTATAATAGATGATATAGACATAGATATTAAACATTTTATTGATAGTTTAACTCCACTTAATACTGATTTATTTACCTATGGTGCTAAAGTTATAGATATAGGGACTGGTGGAGGTTTTCCAGGAGTCCCTATGAAGATTGTACGAGATGATTTAAATATGACTTTATTGGATAGCTTAAATAAAAGGATTAGATTTTTAAATGAGGTAATAGATAGGTTAAAATTGAATAATATTATCGCTATACATGGAAGAGCAGAGGAATTAGGTAGAAAGAAGGAATATAGAGAAAAATATGATATAGCTATATCTAGAGCAGTAGCTTCATTAGATACTCTTGTTGAATATTGCTTACCTTTTGTTAAAAAAGGAGGATATTTTATTTCAATGAAAGGACCAGATTTTAATGAAGAGCTGAAAGAATCTGAAAAAGGAATTAAGATTTTAGGCGGGAAAATTAAAGATACAAGAGTTATTACATTACCTAAAAGCGATATAACTCATAGTTTAATAATTATAGAGAAAATAAAAGAAACTCCGACAAAATATCCTAGAGGTGGAGGCAAACCTAAGAAAAAACCGTTGTAATTTATAATAATTTGTATTTAAAAAGTTTGGGTAATAAGAAGGAAATAATATTATTTTATAGAATATGAAAGTAGTAGGTTAATAAATTTTTAGGGAGTGGGATATGATGAAAAATGAACAGCCAGAAATTAAATATATTCCAATTGAATCCATAAGACCTAACCCATATCAACCTCGGAAAGATTTTAATAAAAAAGCATTGGAAGAATTAAGTCAATCAATCAAAACTTTTGGTTTAATTCAGCCTATAAGTGTTAGGAAAATTCAAGATGAGACTTATGAACTTATTGCTGGTGAACGAAGACTTAGAGCATCTGAATTAGCAAATCTTGAAGAGGTACCTGCTATTATAGTAGATTATAAGGATAATGAATCTGCTATGGTGGCTTTGGTTGAAAATTTACAAAGAGAAGATTTAAATTTTATAGAAGAAGCAGAAGGGTATAATAATTTGATTATTGATCATGGTTTTACACAACAGCAGTTAGCTGAAAGATTAGGAAAAAGTCAATCTACTATAGCTAATAAGTTAAGACTATTAAAATTACCAGAGGATATTCAAAAAGATTTAATAGAGCATAATCTTACAGAAAGGCATGGACGAGCTTTACTAAAGTTACCTGATGAGCAATTAAAACGAGAGGTTCTTGATAAGATAATAAAAAATGAATTAAATGTAAACAAAACTGAAAAACTTGTTAATGAAATATTAGATGATTTAACAAAAGAAAAAGTAGAAGAACAGAAACCCAGTGTAAAAGGATTAATTAGTATGCGAATATATTTGAATACTATTAAAAATGCATATACTGCTATAAAAGAAAGTGGAATAGATGCCAAATATGATGAAAAAGATAAAGGTGATTTTGTAGAAGTGACAATTCAAATACCTAAAAATTGTAAGAATTAAAAATGTTTCACATGAAACAATTAAGGCAGACTTTGGTCTGCCTTAATTGTTTTTTGTATTAAATTTTTATAAGTAATTATATATTATTTTTTATAGAGTATTTATATCTATAAATTTTTTCTATTGGATTTATATTTTATTGTATGTTAATCTATTTTAGTAAACATAATTTATTAAGAGAGTGATATTTAAATATTATAAAAATAATATAGAAAGGAAGAGATAAATGGAAGAAATTATAAAAAAATTACCAATACCTGTTGTAGCTTTAATGTTAGCATTAGCAGTTACTGGCAATCTTGTAGTATCTTATGGTGATATATACAGAAACTTTTTTGGTATTTTTGCCACTATTTTTTTAATTTTAACATTAATAAAAATTATTAAATATCCAAAAAAAATAGTTGAAGACTTAAGCAATCCAGTTATAGCTAGTGTTTTTCCTGCTTTATCTATGGGGATTATGGTTATATCCACATATATTAAGCCTTTTGCTTCATCTTTTGCTTTTGCAGTATGGATTATTGGATTGATTTTACATGTTGTTTTAATTTTTTATTTTACTAAAAAATATGTGGTTAAATTTGATATTAAAAAAGTATTCCCTAGTTGGTACATTGTTTATGTAGGGATAGTAACAGGTTCTGTTACTGCACCTGTATTTGAAATGACGAATGTAGGGAAAATTTTATTTTGGTTTGGTTTTATATCATATTTAATATTATTACCCATTATACTTTATAGAGTTTTAAAAATAAAAGAAATTCCAGAGTCAGCATTACCTACAATAGTAATTTTAGCTGCACCTGCTAGTCTTTGCTTAGCAGGGTATATGAATTCGTTTGGAGAAAAAAACATGATCATAGTTTGGTTATTATTGATTTTATCACAATTTACCTTGTTTTGTATATTAACACAATTTCCAAAACTATTAAAGCTTCCATTTTATCCAAGTTATTCAGCTTTTACATTTCCAATTGTTATTAGTGCTCTTTCTTTAAAGTTAACTAATGCATTTTTAATTAATGTTGGTAAAGAAATACTTATACTAAAATATGTTTTAAAATTTGAAGAATTATTAGCAATAGTAATAGTATTTTTTGTATTAATTAAATATATAAGCTTTTTATTTTTTAAAACTGAAAAAGTTAAATAATTTTAAACAATAAGACTCCTAGTGCTAGGAGCCTTATTGTTATTGGATTTTAACTTGTCCATTTTCTATTAATTTTTCTGCTACCCATGCTGCAACTTTTCCTGTTATTTCTATACAGTGTTTTTTCCTTTCAGGGCTTTGAAAATTATCTCCTGCCCATTGTTTAGTGATAACTCTACAACATGTAGCGCCATATTCATTTTTTATATAGTCGTGTAACTCTTTAGATAATAAAAACATATTTTCGTTCATAGGTTGACCATGAGTTCTACCATAGGCCATACCAAGACCTATTTGACCACCGCTTATTGCTCCACATAAGCAACCTGCTTTTCCCATACCAATTGGAAAACCTGATGCTACTTTAACAATATTTTCGTCATATGGTTTACCTAATAAATTATTGATAGTGTATACTACTGATTCTGAACAAAAAAATTCTCCTCTTTCGAAATATCCTTCGGCTTCTTTTTTAACTTTTTCTATTACTTCTTCTTTGGTCATTATTCCACCTCCTAAAAGTTTTACATATTTAATTTTATGATAATATTTCGTTTTAAACAAATTGTTATTTTTTATAGAGAGTATTTTAGGTATAGATGAAATAAATAAAGCATGGAAAGTATTACAGAAAATAATATAGTATTAAAATTAATAAAAATCTTATTTTATATCTTCAATTATGATATTATATATTAAACGAGCATTATAGGGGTGTAAAAAATGGCACGAATAATTACTGTTTTTAATCAAAAAGGTGGAGTGGGTAAAACTACAACGGTAATAAATTTAGCTGCAGCATTGGGGAAAAGAGGTTTTGAAATATTAATAATGGATATAGATCCTCAAGGAAATGCAACTAGCGGTTTAGGTACTGATAAAAGTCAATTAAAATTATCCACTTATGATGCATTAATAAATAAAATACCTATGGAAAAAATAATCCAAAAAACTACAGCAGAACATGTAGATATTCTTCCATCTAATGTAGAGTTAGCAGGAGCAGAAATAGAATTAATAGAAATAGATAATAGAGAATTGATTTTAAAAAAAGCCATGGGAACAGTAGAAAAATTATACGATTATATTTTTATTGATTGTCCTCCTTCACTAGGTTTATTAAGTATTAATGGTTTGTCTGCATCCCATAGTGTTTTAATTCCTATACAATGTGAATACTATGCCCTAGAAGGGGTGAGTCAACTGATGGATACTATTATGTTAGTTAAAAGAAGTTTAAATCCAAATTTAGAAATAGAAGGTGTAGTTCTTAGTATGTTCGATGGAAGAACTAATTTATCTATTCAAGTAGTAGATGAAGTAAAAAAATATTTTAAAGGAAAAGTATATACATCAATTATTCCAAGAAATGTAAGATTAGCTGAAGCACCAAGCCATGGTTTATCAATATTAGATTATGATCCTAAATCCAAAGGTGCAGAAGCTTATAATGATTTAGCAGAAGAATTTTTGTATTTGCAAGAGGAGGGATTTTAAGTGGTTGCAAAAAAAAGAGGTCTAGGTAAAGGTTTAGCAGCTTTAATCCCTGATGAGCCAATAGATGATTTATTAGATGAAAAAATAGAAGATAAATCTGTTTTAGATATTGATATAGATTTAATAGAACCAAATAAATACCAACCTAGACAAGATTTTGAGAAAGAAAGTTTAGATGAATTAAAGGATTCTATAATACAACATGGTATTATTCAACCTATTATTGTAAGAAAAAAAGATAATAAATATGAAATAATAGCTGGAGAACGTCGTTGGAGAGCCGCAAAAGAGGCAGAGCTTAAGAAGGTACCTTGTATAGTTAAGGAAGTTGATAACAAAGAAGCAATGAAGTTAGCCTTGATCGAAAACATTCAGAGAGAAGACTTAAATCCAATTGAAGAAGCGTATGCATTTAAAGGATTGATGGAAAATTATAATTTAACTCAAGAAGAAGTTGCTCAAGCTATAGGTAAAAGTAGATCTTATATAGCAAATTCCATTAGATTATTAAATTTAGATGATAGAGTATTAAATTATATTGCTGAAGGGAAAATTAGTAGCGGGCATGGTAGAGCATTGCTTTCGTTAGATAATAAGGAAGAACAATTTAAAGCTGCTAACTCTATAATTAATAATAAAATGAATGTTAGAGATACGGAAAAACTAGTAAAAAGTAAAGATAAAAAAAAGGAAAATAGAGAAGTTATTAAAAAAGATCCATTTGTAAAAGAAATAGAAGAACATTTAATGGGAGTTTTGGGGACTAAAGTTAATATTGTTTTTAAAAAGAGTGGTGGAAAGATTGAAATTGAATTTTATGAGGACAAGGATTTAGAAAGGATATTAGAAATAATAACAAATTAAATGTTTCACGTGAAACATTTATAAGGAGATGCAAAGAATGAAAATAAATGTTTATCAAGTAGATGTCTTTTCTTCTAAACCTTTTGGAGGTAATCCTGCAGCTGTGGTTTTAAATGCAGAAGATTTATCTAATGAGGATATGCAAAATATTGCTAGGGAGATGAATCTTTCAGAAACTATTTTTGTTAACCCTATAAATGAACGAAATTATGAAATTAGATTTTTTACTCCTACAGAAGAAGTAGATCTATGTGGGCATGGTACTATTGGAACTTTTTATGTTTTAGTTTTGAAAGATTACATAAAGCCTATGAATAATGGAATAAAAAAAGTTTATCAGTATACAAAAGCAGGAAAGCTTAGTGTAGATATATATTTTCATAATGGAAACATAGATAATATATTTATGGAACAAGCACCACCAATTGATTTTGGAGATGTAAAACATATAGGAGATTTATTAAAATGCTTTAGCATTAAAATAGAAGATATAGGTATAGATAAAGAATATGTAAATCCAAGAATTATATCTACTGGACTTAAAGACATATTATTACCTATAAATAAAAAAGAAGTTTTAGATAATTTAAAAGTAGATTTTAATAGGCTTGAAGATTTTACAAACAAATTAGAAGTTGTGGGAGTTCATGCTTTTCATTTGCCTAATGTTAATTCTGGGAAAGTATATACTAGAAACTTTGCACCTGCAGTTGGAATTAAAGAGGAGGCTGCAACTGGTACTTCAAATGGAGCATTAGTATATTTTTTAAAAAGCAGGAAATACATACATGGGAATGAGATAATTTCTATTCAAGGTGAGACAATGGGAAGACCTAGTTTTATTCATTGCCAAATTTTCAAAGACAATGAAAATTATAGAATAAAAATAGGTGGAAAAGCTATAATGGTATTAGAAGGTACTATATATTTTTAAACCAACCTTTAAAGGTTGGTTTAAATTATTTTAGTTTCAAAAATGCTAGTAAGATAAGCAATATACCTGATAACCAGGATAAATTTATATTTATCTTTTCAGTGAACTTTCTACCTAAGAATAAACCACTCCATATTGCAATTATATCCCAAATTAAGGATAAAACTATTACAGCAAAGTAGTTTATGTTTCCAATTCCTGTTCCAAAACCTATTGCTATGGAGTCTATAGATAAAGCAGCAGCTAAATATAATGCTTCATTTAAGCTAATGGTTTTTGAATTGTCTAAATCTGCTTTAGTTTCATCTATATAAATATCTATAATTAACCATAAGTTAAAAAGTTTCAACTTAACTTGTCTTTTTTTGGAAGATTTTTCATTCAAATATTTTTTTATAATACTTTCAAATAAATAATATATTCCTAAAATTATTAGAAGTATAAAACTTATAATAGAAGTTACATTGACAGGAAGTATTTTTTTAAAAGATATTGCTAATAACATTGAAAGAGCTAAAAAAATAGCACATATGATGTCGATGAATATTATAGATTTCATTGGAATTTTTATTCTGTTAGTACCATAAGCTAAACTAGCTACAAATGCATCTATGGATAAGGTAAGAACTAATAATATTGTTTCCATATTAAGCCTCCTTTGTGTTTTATAACTATTATCATTTTATTCTAAGTAATACTTATTGTTACAAGCTATATATTAAAAGAAGCTCTTAAGTAATAATAGTAGATTTACTTATATATAAATATAATTAGAAACTAAATAAGAAAAAAAGGAGGAGAATATGGAAATTGGGTTGGTTATAATATTTTTTATAGTTGGACTTATTATGACTGTAAAAGGAGGGGATATTTTTGTAGATGCTGCTATATGGATTGCTGAAAAGACTGGTATTTCCTCTGGAATTATAGCTGCAACTATTGTTAGTATGGCAACCACATTGCCAGAATTTTTTGTTTCTACTGTAGCAAGTAGAGAAGGATTTTCTGAAATGGCCGTTGGTAATGCTATAGGTTCTTATATTTGTAATATAGCTTTTATAATTGGAATATGTTCATTGATAAGACCAATAAATATAAAAGATAAGTTCTTTGGCATAAAAGGGGTAATGATGATAGGTTATTTATGTGTGTTTTTTTTATTTAGCAAGGATGGTTTTATAAATTTTAATGAAGGATATATAATGGTTTTATTAATTATATTTTTTATATTTATAAATATATTGGAACATCGAAAAAATAGCCCATGTAGGAGTAAGAATAAGAGAAAAACCATAAATAAAAAGGAGTTAGTAAAAAATGGAATAAAATTTATGGTAGGAATAGTGTTAATAGTATATGGAGCACATATTTTAGTTGATAGTGGTGTAGAAATAGCAAATATATTAAGAATACCAAAACAAGTAGTTAGCTTAACTCTTCTTGCAGTAGGGACTTCGATACCTGAATTTATAACTTCATTGATGGCTACATTTAAAAGACAACAAAGTATTTCTTTAGGAAATATTTTAGGAGCTAATATATTAAATATTTCTGTTATAATAGGAGTTTCTTCATTAGTAAGTGATAAAGGATTAATTGTTACAGGGCATACATTATTTACCGATATTCCTATGGCAATGCTAGTAGCCCTTTTATTTGTTGGAGTTGGTTTATTAAGAGAAAAAATAGGGCGAATTACAGGTTTGATATTATTGGGAACTTATGTAGTTTATTTATTTATGTTGTTTTAAAAAAATAAAAGTAAAATATTTTTAAACATATAATTATTTGTGTATGATATAATTAAATTGCATTAAATAAGATTTTATAATAATTAAATGGTGGTGATTTGATGTTAATAAAAGAAACTTTAGAGGATTTTATTGATAAAGTAGCATCTAAAGAGCCTACTCCAGGAGGGGGTAGTGTTTCTGCATTAGCAGGTAGTTTAGGGGCAGCACTTACATTTATGGTAGGTAATTTAACTTTTGGTAAAAAAGCATATGAAGAATTAGATGAAGAAGTTAAAGAAGAAATGAATAGTAATTTTAAAGAACTACAAAAGAGTATAGAAAAATTAAATAAAATTGTAGATGAAGACACGAAAGCTTTTGATAAAGTAATGGAAGCTTTTAAAATGCCTAAAGAAACTGAAGAAGAAAAAACAAAAAGGAATGCTGCAATTCAAGAAGGATATAAGAAAGCATTGGAGGTACCTCTAAAATGTGCAGAAGAATGTTTCCGTGTATTAAAATTACAGGATGTGTTTGCACACTATGGTAATATTAATGCTATTACAGATGTGGGAGTTGGTACACTTTTAGCAGCTGCTGGTCTTGAAGGAGCTTTATTAAATGTTAAAATTAATTTACTTAGTATAAAGGATGAGGTATATAGAAATGAAATGGAGAAAAAAATAGAAGAATTATTAAATGAAGGAATTAAATTAAAAAAAGAATTGATGAAAATAGTATATAAAAGATTAGGTTAAGTAAAAAGGAACTCAATTTGAGTTCCTTTTTAAATTTAAATTAGATAAATAAGTGGTTTAATATGCTATAATTATATTATAAATATGTGGAGGTGTATAAAAATGATTTATTTTGATAATGCTGCAACATCATTTCCTAAGCCAAATATAGTTTATGACTCTATTTTACAAGCTATGAAAGAATATGGTGCAAATCCTGGTAGATCTGGGCATAAATTAGCACTAAAACTTGGAAGGGAGATATTTGAGACCAGGGAAATAATAGCCCAGTTGTTTAATATAGATAATCCTATGAATGTTATATTTACCTTTAATTGTACAGAAAGTTTAAATGTAGGAATTAAAGGTATATTGAAAAAAGGGGATCATGTAATAACTACTTCTATGGAGCATAATTCAGTTTTAAGACCATTGATGGATTTAAAGAGAGAAGGAATAATAGAAGTTACTATAGTAAGAGGAGATTCTGCGGGGAAAATAGATCCTATTGATATTGAAAATAATATTAAAGAAAATACTAAATTAATAGTAATGACTCATGTTTCTAATTTGACTGGTACTATTATGCCTGTAAAGGAAATTGGGGAAATTGCTAAAGAAAATGGCATATATTTTTTAGTAGATGCAGCTCAGTCGGCAGGAGTCTATGATATAGATGTAAAAGAGATGAATATAGATATATTGGCTTTCCCAGGACATAAAGGATTATTAGGTCCTCAAGGAACAGGAGGATTATATATAAGAGAAGGATTAGATGTGAAAGAGTTAAAACAAGGAGGTACAGGAAGTGTATCTCATCTATTAGAGCAACCCAAAATTAATCCTGACAGATATGAAAGCGGAACTCCTAATGGTCCTGGTATAGTTGGCTTAGGATCAGGTGTTAAATATATACTACAAAAAGGTATAGAAAACATAAGAAAACATGAAGAAGAATTGACTAGTCATTTTATTGAAGAAGTTTCAAAAATAGAAGAAGTAAAAATATATGGACCTTTAAATGTAAAAGAACAAGGAGCTGTAGTAGCTGTCAATATTGGGACTGAAGATTCTTCAGAAATTAGTTATATATTGGATGAAAACTATAATATATGTGTAAGACCAGGATTACATTGTGCTCCCCTTGCTCATAAAACTATAGGTACTTTTAAGCAAGGTGTTGTAAGATTTAGTTTTGGTCCCTATAATACTCATGATGAAATTGAGCAAGGAATAAAAGCTATAAGGGAAATATCTAAAGGAAATTAAGAAAGGAGAAATATATATATGGAGCAGATACGGGAAATAGTTGAAATACATAATGTTGAAATTGTTTTAGGTTTGTTAGTGGCTTTTTTATTATTGTTGGCATTATACTTAATTGTTGAAATTAAATTTTCTAAATTAAAGACTAGGTATGATAAATTAGTGCAAGGTAAAGATGGAATAGATATTGAAGAACTTTTAATAAAAAATGGATATGAAATAGATAAAATGAAAGATGATATTGTTGAAATATATGAAAAATTGGATAAATTAGAGAAAAAATTAAATTTTGCAGTTCAAAAAATAGGTTTTATTAGATATAATGCTTTTGGAGATATGGGTTCAGAGTTAAGTTTTTCTATAGCTTTTTTAGATGATTTTTTAAATGGTTTTGTGTTAACAAGTATTTATGGAAGAGAACATTCTACTTGCTATGCAAAACCAATAAAAAATGGAAAATCTGAATACCCATTATCAGTTGAGGAAATGCAAGCAATAGATAGGGCTGTTAAAAAAGAATATTATACGGAGAGTATTTAGAAAAGTAGCCTTTATAAAGGCTACTTTTGTTGGTTTATAGTTTTGTTGTATAGTTTAAACAAAGCTATATTAATACTTTTAGTTATAGTTTCTGCCATATTCATTACTAAGCTTAATCTAGTATTTTGTAATACCATATATTCCATTATACCCCCAACATTTACGATTCCAGTAATATTCATGTCTCCAATGGGAGGCAGATCTTTATTAACACCTAATCCCGGTTTTAATGGACCTTTATTGATATTTATATATCCTATTTTATTGAAATTCCCTAATGAAGCATCTACAGCTAATATGAAAGGGTTTATATATGCTGAATCTATTTGATTAATAGCATGTTCTAAATTTTTAGCATGAACTGGTTCATCTAAAGTACCAAATAGATGAACTTTTTTATAGGGAGATAAATAATGGTTTAACTTGTGTCCTACAAGAGGACCTAGTGAGTCTCCAGTAGATCTATCAGTACCTATACATAATATAATTAAATCTTGAAAATAATTAATATTAGAGTAAAGATTATCAAATATAAGTTTTGAAGCATCCATGATGGCATGAGGTGAGTTTATATTTATGTAATTTTTGCTAATAATATCTGCCATATTGAACCTCCTATTTGTTTTTGGTAAATATTATGGTTTATGCTGTATAATAAAAGTATATCCATGTAAAAAATATAAATACTTTAATTTATAAAATGTTAAAATATTCTAATAGTATATTGTATAGAAAATATATTATTAACAAATAACAGTGGTTTTACTTAAATTAAGATGAAAAGAAGATTGGAATATATATATATAAACTGAATATAATAGAAAGTAGACAGGCTTAGATTATTGAAAAATTTTTTATCTATGGTATAATAATTTCAGTTATTACAAAATGGTTACAAAAATCTAATAAAAATTAAAAAAATGGTATTAAAATTATTTTTAAAAACAGGGAGGTACTATTATCATGGATGAACAGAATAATCTAGAAACGGGAAATAACAGTCATCCCCCAGGGAGCAAGCTGCTTTTAGGGGAAACAAAGAATAAATTTAATTTTAAAAAAGTGCTTATAATGATAATACTAGTTACCGTAACTAGTTTATCTACTATAGTATATAAAGTTAATGAAATACGAACTAGAGCTTTTATAGTTAGTTTTGGGAATGAAAATGTAGGAATTGTTAGAGATAAAGAGCAAGCATTAAATATATTAGAAGAATTAAGACAGGAACTGGTAAATAAATATGATATTGATATAGTATTAAATGAAAACATTACATTTAAAGATACTCATGCAAAAGACAATATGTTAGCTTCTATGGATGAATTGAGAGAAAATATTAAGTCTAAGATGACTTTTTTAGTTAGTGGATACATATTATTAGTAGACAATGAAGAAGTAGGTGCAACAAGGACTAAAGAGGATTTAGAAGAAGTATTGGATAAGATTAAGGATCTATACATAAAAGATAGAACTGATGATGGAGAAATTAAAGAAATAAAGTTTCTTGAAGATATAAAAATAGAAAAAAGAAATGTACCTTTAAATAAATTAAAAAGTAAAGATGAACTTTTTAATTACATATTATCAGGAGAAGATGAAGTAAAAACCCATGTTGTAGAAGTAGGAGAAAGTCTTTGGACGATATCAAAAATTTATGATATACCGGTAGAAGATTTAATAGCAGTTAATCCTGACAAAGATCCAGAAAAATTACAAATAGGCGATGAAATAAAATTACTAATGCCTAAATCTATGGTAACAGTAGCGACAGTAGAGGAAGTTAAATATAATGAAAAAATTGATTACGAAGTAAAGGTTGAATATGATAAAAGTATGTATAAAACAAATAAAAAAGTTAAAGTAAAAGGATCACAAGGTGAAAGTGAAATTATTGCAAAAGTGGTAAAACATAATGGGATAATTGTAGATAAAGAAATAATAGAGGAAAAAATAGTTAAAGAACCTGTTGATGAATTAATAGTAAAAGGAACTAAGGATGTACCTAAAACAATAGCTACTGGTGCATTTTTGATGCCTACTAGAGGTTCTATATCATCTAGATATGGAATGAGAAATGGTCGTATGCATAAAGGTATAGATATTATTGCTAAAAAAGGGACTCCTATCAAAGCTGCTGATGGCGGGAAAGTTGTATTTGCAGGAAGAAACGGGGCATATGGTAATTTAGTTGAAATAGATCATGGCAATGGTTATATTACTAGATATGGACATTGTAGTAGTATAAATGTTAAAGTAGGAGAAAGAGTTTATAAAGGGCAAGTTATTGCTAAAGTAGGCAGTACTGGAAGAGCTAGTGGTTCTCATCTTCATTTTGAAGTATTAAAAAATGGAAGGAATCAAAATCCTTCAAAATATGTGAGATAAAGAGGAAGATTTTCTTCCTCTTTTTTATTTAGGTTAATGTTTAGGGGAATCAAATAAGAATAATAAAATTAAAAGGGTAATAATATTTTCAAAAAGCTTATCTTTTTTTAAATCTACATATGTTGGAGGAATATTGATTGAAGTATTATCATCTTCATTAAATAATAATTTTAAATTTAACATACCTGCACCTTGTGTATCTTCAGAATCTTTAAGATCAATACATGAATTTAATAGTTTATATTTTATCTCCTCAGGTTTAAGATTTTTATATTTATTTAATAATAATGCTATACTACCAGCTACTAATGGAGTAGCCATAGATGTACCACTTGAATTGCGATATCCATCTAATTCTACATTGGATAAAGAATTAATATTAACACCTGGTGCTACTAAATCAGGTTTTAAAAGTCCTTCTATGGTGGGACCACGGCTGGAAAAAGAAGCAACAGTATCATCTTCGATATTTATGGTTCTTTTATCATCAGCAGCTCCTACAGTTATGGCATATTTACTGATTCCAGGTGAGAGTATGGTTTTTTCACCTGGACCATTATTTCCTGCAGCGACTACAACTACTAAACCTGCTTGAACAGCTTTTTCAACAGCTTTACATAAAGGATCATTTTTATAAGAATTATTTGCAGGTGTCCCTATAGAAAGATTTATAATCTTTGTATTATATTCATCTTTAGTTTCAACAACATAGGATATAGCTTTAACTAAAGTAGAAGTATTTCCACTACCTTCACTGTCTAGTGCTTTTATAGCTAATATATTGGCTTCTGGAGCAACACCAGTATATTTACCATTAGAAGCGTAGCCATTTCCAGCAATAATTCCAGTTACATGTGTACCATGACCATTGTCATCATAAGGAGATAGTTTATTGTTTATAAAGTCGACAAAGCCAATGATTCGATTATTTGGTACTGTTAAATCAAGATGAGGAGCTACCCCTGTATCTATAACTGCAATTGTTACACCATTTCCTTTATAACCTATATTATTAGGGAAATGTCCTTCTATGGTAGGAATTGCTATGTCTAGTTGAGTATATACCTCAGAGTCAAAACTGATATATTCTACTTCAGGATTAGTAGAAAGCTTATAAATGATATCAGTAGTTAAGTTACATGCAATTCCATTGATTAAAGGTAAATTTGTTTTCATTTTTGTAGATAGATTTTTAATTCCATTTATTAGCGTACTGTTATTGTGGGCTAGTTGAATTATTACTGGCAATTCTTCCTGTGATTGAGACATTATTTTAGCACTCAGTATTGGGCATATTTTAGAATAACTTATATTATTCATAAAACCACCTTCCTTGTTCTATTCTATGCAATAGCTTCTAAAAAGTGCTAAAAAAAAAGCCCTATAGGGCTTTTTTTATTTTCTTATAAACAATTTATATAATTCACCTATTACAAGAGGTAAGAAAGAATATATAAGAACTATAGTCCAGTCAGAAATGCTCAATGGATAGGTATCAAATACAGGTTGCAAGAAAGGTACATATATTACTACAATTAATAGTAAAAATGAAATAATAGTAGCAAAAGTTAAAGTTTTATTTGAAAACACCCCTATTTCAAATATAGTATGTTTTTCTGATCTACTGGAGTAAGCTCTCAATAATTCTGCTGTGATTAAAGTAGCAAAAGTAATAGTTCTAGCAATTATTAAATTTTGATTACCATAAGTTTTTAATCCCCACCTATATGCTAATAATGAAGCAGCAGCGATAGCAATACTTTGAAAAACAATAGCTGTGGTCATTTTTTTGTTTAATATAGGCTCTTCTGGATTTCTTGGAGGAATTTCCATAATTTCTGGTTCCCCTTCTTCAACTCCTAAGGCTAAAGCTGGGAAACTATCTGTTACTAAATTAAGCCAAAGTAATTGTATAGGTATAAGGGGAACTGGTAAATTAAATAATATACTAAAAAATATAATTAAAATTTCTCCAATATTACAGGATAATAAGAAGAAAACAAATTTTTTAATATTGCTATATATTATTCTACCTTCTTCTACAGCTGCTACAATGCTGGCAAAATTATCATCAGTTAATATAACTTCAGCAGTATTCTTTGCTACATCAGTTCCAGTAATTCCCATTGCTACGCCAATATCTGATTTTTTTAAAGCTAAAGCATCATTAACGCCATCTCCAGTCATGGCTACAATCTCTCCATTAGCTTTTAATGCAGAAACTATTCTTACTTTATGTTCTGGTGAAACTCTAGCATATACTTTTTTATGTTTTACTAATTCTTTTAAATCTTCATCAGAAATATTATCTAATTCTTTACCCGTGATAGCTTCATCTTCATGTTTTGCTATACCTAATTCTTTAGCAATAGCAAAAGCAGTTTCTTTATAATCTCCAGTAATCATGATAGTTTGAATTCCTGCTTTTTTACAGAGTTGTATAGCTTTTTTGGCTTCTTCTCTTGGTGGATCTATCATTCCAACTAACCCAACGAATATCATTTGATTTTCTATTGTTTCAGTTGAAATATTATTAGGCAATTTATCATATTTTTTAAATGCAAAAGCGAGGACTCTCAATGCATTTCTTGAAAATTGACTATTTATATTCATTATTTTTTCTTTTAATTCATCTGTTAATGGTTTTATTTCCCCATTGATATAAATTTGATTACATCTACTAATCACTATATCTGGTGCACCTTTAGTAAAAGATACTACTTTATTTGGAATATAGTTATCATGAAATGTAGTCATCATTTTTCTATCAGAATCAAAAGGAATTTCTTCAATTCTTGGGAATTTTTTATTTATTTCATCTTTAAATATATTTCCTTTTCCAGCTAAAGTGATTAAAGCTCCTTCAGTAGGATCCCCTAAAATTCTATAACCTTCTTCATTCTTCTCTAATGTTGCATCATTACATAAAGCACCTATAGTAATCAATTTATTTAACCCATCAACATTTTTTGGATCAACTGAATTTCCATCTATTTTAAATTCTCCTTTAGGTTCATAGCCTGTTCCTGTAATATCAAAAATTTTCCCATCTGCATATGCTTTAACTACTGTCATTTCATTTTGAGTTAAAGTTCCTGTTTTATCAGAACAAATAACAGTAGTACACCCTAAAGTTTCAACAGCAAGTAGCTTTTTCACAATAGCATTGCGTTTAACCATTCGATTCATACCCAAAGCAAGTACTATAGTTACTATAGCAGGTAATCCTTCAGGGATGGCAGCTACAGCTAAACTAATGGAAACCATAAACATTTGAAGCAGATCTCTATTTTGAAGTAGACCTATTCCAAATACTAATAGACAAACTATTATGCAAGCTACGCCTAAAGTTTTTCCAAGTCTATCTAAATTTTTTTGTAAAGGAGTAGTTTCATCATCAAATGATTGTATCATAGTAGCAATTTTCCCTATCTCTGTATTATGCCCTGTATTTACTACAACTCCTTTACCCCTGCCGTAAGTAACTATGGTACTCATAAAAGCCATATTTGTCCTATCGCCTAGAGATGCTTCTTCATATAAAGTATTGCTATTTTTTTCTACAGGTACTGATTCACCAGTTAGAGATGCTTCTTCTATTTTTAAATTTGAAGTTTCAATTAATCTTAAATCTGCAGGTATTATATCACCAGATTCCAACAATACAATATCTCCAGGAACTAAAGAACTTGCTGGTACAATAGTAGTATTGCCATCTCTTATAACTTTAGCATTAGGAGCAGCCATTTTTTTTAATGCATCTAAGGCTTTTTCAGCTTTACCTTCTTGATACAAACCTAAAAAGGCATTTATTATTACTATGGCTAAAATTACAATTGCATCTGCTTTTTCTCCTACAGCGAAAGATATAATACTTGCTATAATTAATATTATTACTAAAAAATCTTTAAATTGAGCTATTAATTTAGACATAAAGCTTTTTTTAACTTCTTCTTTTAATTCATTTGGTCCATATTTTATTAGGCGTTTTTCTGCTTCTTGTTGAGAAAGACCTTTATCCATTGAAGTATTTAGTTGTGATAACACTTCTTCTTTAGTTTTCTTATACCAATCCATCCTATCCCTTCCTTTCTATTTTATTTATTATCCCATTTTAAAAAGAAATTAAAACAAAAATGTTACATTTTAGAAGTTATTGATTAATAGATGTATAATTGTTAGTATATATTATAGTATCAAAAAAGACCTTTGTTCAAACGATCGTTTAAACAAAGGTCTTGCTACCTACATTTATTTGCAGGATAATTAGCCGGGATTTTATCCGTATTGACGGCTAATTATTATAAAGCTACTCCCCTTTTACAATGATATTATATATCATAGATATAAATACTTCAATAGCTATACATATATAAAATTCAAAAAGCAATATTAATTTGACAATATTAATTAATTATTAGATAATTTATGCATAGATAATAGTATGAAATTATCAATTTTGGAGTGATATTATTATGGATAATAAAAAAATATTAGTGGTAGATGATGAAAAATCTATTGCAGATATAATTAAGTTTAATTTAGAAAAGGAAGGTTATGAAGTTGATTTAGCTTATGATGGTGAAGAAGCACTTAAAAAAGTTTATGAGGTATTGCCAGATTTAGTTTTATTGGATATTATGCTTCCTAAAAAAGACGGATTTCAAGTGTTGAAAGAAATTAGAAAGGAATTTAAAATTCCAGTACTTATGTTGACAGCTAAGGAGGAAGAAGTAGATAAAGTATTAGGATTGGAATTAGGTGCTGATGACTACATTACTAAACCTTTTAGCATGAGAGAATTAATAGCCCGAGTTAAAGCTAATTTAAGAAGAGTGGAGTTTTCTAATGGAGAGTTATGCGATGAAGATATATTAGTAGCAGGAGATTTAATTATTGATTTAAATAAGTATGAGGTTAAAAAAAGAGGACAAGTTATAGATCTTACTCTTAGGGAATTTGAATTGCTTAAATTTTTAGCTGCTAATGCTGACCAAGTGTTTACTAGAGAGCAACTGCTAGAAGAAGTATGGGGTTATGAATACTATGGGGATATAAGGACAGTAGATGTAACTGTAAGAAGATTAAGGGAAAAAATAGAAGATGAAGATGGTGAATTTAAATATATTATAACTAAAAGAGGAGTAGGATATTATTTCAGGAGGGGCTAATTCATGTTCAATAGTATTAGGTGGAAGTTTATTGTAGTATATTTTTTGCTAGTATTTATTGCCATGGTAATTGTAGGAGTATTCATAGTACAAAAATTTGAAATGCAACAATTAGAAAATAGGACTAGTTCAATGACAAAGCAAATTGAATCTATAATAAGTGCATCTAGTTATTTATCAGAAGATAATTGGGCTGAAGTTAGTAATGAAATCCAAAGCATGCTGAATGAATGGAGATTTGATGGAGCAGAAACTTTATATATTATATATGAATATGAGGAAAATATTCCTAGAATAATAGCTACTTCATCGAAAAAACAAGATCAAACAGTAGGGAAAAATGCATTAAGATATAAAGATTTTGATCCTACTTTAATATTATCAGCATATGAAGGGGAAAAAAAAGAAGCGGTAAAAAAAGATCTTAATAAAGATGAAATTTTCAAGCATTTGGCTTATCCTGTTTTAAATGAAGTAGGGCAAGTAAAAGGTGTTTTTTACATGACATCTGATCTTCAAGATATTTATGATACATTAGATGAATCTAAAAAAATATTAACTAGTGCTACTATGTTAGCATTAATAATAACAATAATACTAGGTTTTTTAATAGCTAGTAGTATAACTGAACCTATTAGGGATGTAACAAAAAAAGCTGAGAGAATGGCAAAAGGAGACTTTGATCAATTTGTAGAAGTAAAATCAGAAGACGAAATAGGTCAATTGGCAAGTATGTTTAATTATTTGACGTTAAAATTAAAAAATACTATTCAAGAGATGGATTTAGAAAGAAGTAAATTAGATACTATATTTAAATATATGGCTGATGGAGTTATAGCCATAGATTTAAATGGATATATAATTCATGCTAACCCTATTGCAGTAAATATATTGGGATTAGAAGATACAATAAATGAAGAGTTGTTAAATAGAAAGGTTTTTCCAATAGAGAATATTAATTTAAAGAAAATTGATTATAATGATGTAAATACTTTAGAAGGTGATGATATAGTAGAAATAAATTCAATAGTATATAGAATGAGATATGCTCCTTTTAGAAATGAAAAAGGTTATATTGGTGGTATTATAATTGTATTTCAAGATATAACAGAGCAACATAAATTAGATAATATGAGAAAAGAGTTCGTTGCCAATGTATCTCATGAATTAAAAACTCCGATAACTACTATCAAAAGTTATACAGAAACCCTTATGGATTATAAAGATATTGATGAGGAACTTGCTTGTAAATTTTTATCTATAATAGATAGTGAATGTGATAGGATGGCAAGAATAGTTAAAAATTTACTGCAACTTTCAAATTTAGATTATAATAAAACGAAATGGAATAAAATAGAATATTCTGTTAAAAAATTAATTTATGATTCTTGTTCAAAATTAGAATTTGCTTTTAAAGAAAAAGGTCATACTTTACATATAGATATAGAAGATGATATTCCAGATATTGTAATAGATAAAGATGGTATAGAGCAGGTAATACTAAATATAATATCTAATGCAATAAAATATACTCCAAATAATGGGAATATAGATGTGAGTGCTAAATATAAAGATAATAAAGTAATTATTAGCGTAAAGGATAATGGAATAGGTATACCAGAAGAGGATAAAGATAGGATATTTGAAAGATTTTATAGGGTAGATAAAGGTAGAAGTAGAGAATTAGGTGGAACTGGTTTAGGATTATCTATAGCCAAGCAAATAGTGGAAGCCCATGATGGTGATATAATATTTAAATCCCAATATAAAGTTGGTACCAAAGTAGATATTATATTGCCTGTAGCTACTAATGTGTCACTTAATCTTAATTAGCTTGTAATAATTCTGTAACATCCATATTATATAATGTAATTAAGTTTAAATATAGGGAGGGGAGTTGAGAATATGTGGAAAAAAATAACAGCTAATTTATTTATTATATTAATAATATTCTCATTTTCTTTAACAGGATATGCAGCTAGTGCAAAAACATTAAACATTCAAATTGCTAAAAAAAATAATAATGATTACCAGGTTACAGTACCGAGCAAGAATGCTATAGCTACAGATAAAAAAACAGTATTAATATCTGGAAAGGCTCCAAAGGGAACTAGTATTGTGATAGAAGTTTATGGGACTACGGATTTAACAGGGCAGAATTTTTCACTAACTAATTTGCCACAAAATAATGATTATATTCTCATCTCGAAAGAAACAATAAATGCCGGGAAAATTGGATTTGCTAAAGAAGTCGAATTAGTTTCTGGAATAAATAAAGTAATGGTTATATTTAAGGTAAATGGAGTAGATACAGTTGAAAAGATATTTTATGTTTACGACAAAGCATTAGCAGAAAAAGCTGCAAAAAATCCATATTTATTAGCACCAACTAAATGATAAACCCTGGTTCTATGGAGATGATCAATAATGGTAAAGGAAAGGTTTAAAACTTTTCTACTTTTACTTTTGGTGTGCATTAGCATATTTTTAACTAATCAACTTTGGATGAAGATGCCTTATAAAGTATTTTCTTTAATTAAAAAAGAGGAATATTTAGGTGCTAGTTATTTGTTAGCTGATATGTTAGAGCCTCATAAATATTTATTAAATTTTGATAGGAAAACACACACCATGTTTTATAGTAAACACAAAGAAAACTTATGGATAAGTACTTGTCCTATATTATCAAATGTTTTATCTTCTAGTAATTTTAAGACAGATGTAATAACTGATGACGAATTTTTTAAATATCTTAAAAAAAGGTCCATAGTTTTCTATTTCCCTGAAAAATTTAATACTTACATATTGGCTCGTTCTTTGGAGATTAATAAGCCTAATAGTATAACGGAAAAAATGCCAAAGGTAGAAAGTATTTATTTATATATAGGTAGTGGTAAACCTTTTTTTATATTTAGTAATGGGAATGATCATTTAATGGTTTATGATATATATGATATAGATGTAGATATTACTACTTTAAAAGAATATGTGAAAGGAATAGAAGAAACAGTTGACTATACATATTATTATCCTATGAAAGATACTTTAGGTAGCAATAATAATACTTTTATTCCATATGAAATGTCAAAGAACTTACCCTTAGTTTCTGTAGAAAGGAAATTGAATCCAGAAAACATAGAGGAAATTAGGGATATTGCAAAAGAATATTTCAATAAGGACATAGATTATATAAGAGAAATAGTTGAAAAGGATGGTTCTATAATATATTTATATGATCAAAAAGTACTAAAGATTAATCAAAATGGCATTTTAGAATATTTTAGTCCCCTTGAAGAACCTGTATTAGAGAGAAATTTATATATTAGTTTAAATACTGTAGCAGAGTTTTTATCAAATCATATTGATAATCCAGAGGATATGTATTTAGCTAAAATAGAGGAAATAAAATTTGAAGAAAACTTAGGTTATAAACTTATTTTTGGGCATAGAGTGATGGGCTTGCCAGTAATATTGGCAAACAATGATATCGAAGATTTTATTGAGATAGATGTGTTTAATAAATATATTAGAAATTATAAAATATTTTCTAGGGAAAATAAAAATATATCTAACTTTAATATAGAGAAAAATAAACGTATACTTTCTACTTTTGATATTATTAATATGAATTATGATATACTAGAAAAAGACTATATATATTATAAAAGACTAAATAAAGAAAAAATAGATAAAAAAACGATAATGGAAGATACTTTATCTTCTATCTGTAATATAGATATAGCTTATATGGATCCTTGTTCTAAAGAACAAGAAAATAAGCTTATAGGAGTATGGCTTTTGGAAACTGACAATAAGGTTTATGCTTTTGATGTATATAGTGGAGAATTAGTATTTGAAAAGTAGCTTAGAAGGAGTATTTGGATGGTGAAGGAAAATGGATTGGTCAAAGGCTAAAACCATTTTAATAGTTGCTTTTATTATAACCAATGTGTTATTAATATACATCCTTATAGGAGAAAAAACTATAGATGAACCTACTTTAAATGAGGATTTTATAGAGGATGTAGTAAAATTATTGGAACATAAAAATATATCTATAAATACTCATATACCAACGGAAATACCATGTTTATATACTATGAATGTAAGTTATGAAAAGATGAAATTAGAAAAATTAAATGAAATGTTTTTTAAGGGTAAAGGGGATTTAATTGAAAATAAAGATGCATTTGGGCAGATAATTAAGGATAATGAATCTTTGGTGATTACAAACAATAAATTGATAATATATGAAAATAAAGAAGAGAAAAAAATATTTGGAAATCTAGATAAAGAAAAAGCTATTCAAATTGCAGAAGATTTTTTAAAAGAGAAGAACTTTGATACATCAGATATGGAAATGACTTTTATTAAAGAAGAAAAAGGGACTTTTTATATAGAATATTCAAAAATGTATAATGATGTATTTGTAGAAAGAGCATTTACAAATTTTCAAATAGATAAAAGAGGAGTAAAAAGATTTGAAAGATTATGGTTTATAGTTGAAGATTTAGGTGAAACAGAAATATATATAAGTACAGCACCAAAAGCTTTATTGGCTTTATTGGATATAGAAGAAATATATGGGAAAACCATTACAAATATTTCTTTGTGCTATTATTTTGATCCTCAAAAACATGATTACTTAGAAGAACCTGAAGAGACTATACAAGGAAAAGCAATTCCAGCTTGGAGAATTCAATTTCAAGATGGGTATAAGGTGTTTATAGATGATTATTAGGAAGAACCTACGAGTTCTTCTTTTTAATTTGTTTTTTTAAAATTAATTTTGTGATAAAATATTAATATGTGTAAGTTTTATATATATTAAAATTTATTGGAGGGAATCATATTGGGTATGAAATTTTGCTCCTTATCAAGTGGCAGTAGTGGTAATTGTCAATATATTGAAACAGATAAGGTTAGAATATTAATAGACGCAGGTTTTAGTGGTAGAAAGGTAGAAGATTTATTATCTTCTATAGGTGTATGTCCTTCAACGATTGATTGCATATTTGTAACTCATGAACATATGGATCATATAAAAGGTGTAGGAGTATTATCCAGAAGATATGACATACCTATATTTGCTAATGAAGGAACTTGGATAAATATGAGTAGTAAGATAGGGGAAATAGATAATAAAAATATAAAAATAATACATACAGATAAGGATTTTGAAATTGCAGATTTAGGTGTTCACCCTTTTAAAATTTTTCATGATGCCTGTGATCCTGTTGGTTACATATTTTTTTATAAAAATATAAAAATAACTATTATGACTGATACAGGATGGGTAAATAATGAAATGAAGAATATAATAAAAGGTTCTTCTCTATACCTATTAGAGTCAAATCATGATGTAAATATGCTTAAATATGGAAAGTATCCTTGGTATTTAAAAAAAAGGATATTAAGTACTAAGGGACATCTATCAAATGATGATGCAGGTAGAGTTTTATCTCAGGTTTTATTAGGAAATGGGGAGATAATACTTTTAGCACATTTAAGCCAAGAAAACAATATTCCATATTTAGCTCATGAAACTGTAGGTAGTTTTGTGAAAGATTGTGGAATAAATATACATAAAGATATTACTTTAGATTTGACATATAGAGATAGAGCAACTAAAGTATATAGCTTATAATATAGGAGGGGATTTTAATGTATTATGAAAGGCCACCTAAAAAAAGGGGATTTTTTTCTTATTTCATAGTTGCATTAATTGCAGCTATTGTTGGAGGAATAATAAGTGCTTACATTGCACCAACATATCTATATGGTAAGGTATTACCAGTACCAGGAAATTATGATGGAAAAGCCCCATACAATACAGGGCAACAAATAAATATTACACCTTCGGATGATATATCTTCAGTAGAAGCAGTTGCAAAGAAGGCAATGAGTTCTGTAGTGGGGATAACTACTGTTCAGGTTCAAAGGGAACTTATATGGGAATGGGAGGTTGAAGGAGTAGGTTCAGGGATTATAGTAAACCCTAATGGATATATACTTACCAATTCTCATGTGGTAGGAGATGGTAAAGCTAAAAAAATAAGTGTTTTATTTGAAAATGGTGATATGCTTCCAGGAAAATTATTATGGTATGATAAAGCATTAGATTTGGCAGTAGTTAAAGTAGAAGCTACTGGACTTCCAGTTGCTGATTTAGGAGATTCAGATTCTTTAGAGGTTGGTCAGTTGGCTGTAGCTATAGGAAATCCTTTAGGATTAGATTTTCAAAGGACAGTTACTGCAGGTATTATATCTGGTTTGAATAGATCTATAAGAGTAGATGAGTATAATATTATAGATAATTTGATACAAACTGATGCTTCTATAAATCCTGGAAATAGTGGAGGTCCATTGTTAAATAACAAAGGAGAAGTAATAGGTATAAATACTGTAAAGATAAAATCTTCTGCAGCGGAAGGTTTAGGATTTGCCATACCTATTAATGTGGTAAAACCTATTATAGAACAGATAGTTGAAGAAGGAGATTTTAAAATTGTATATTTAGGTGTTGCAGGCATAGAAGTAGAAAGATACGAAAGACAAATTGGAGTAGAATTAAGTGTTGATAAAGGTGTTATATTATTAGAAATTGATGCTAATAGCCCAGCTGATAAAGCGGGTCTTAGACCAGGAGATATATTAGTTAAGATGGATAATCAAGAGATTGAAAGTATGAATCAATTAAAGAAAATGCTATATAAATATAAAAAAGGAGATAAAGCTAATTTAACGATTATTAGAAATGGCAAGGAAATGTCTGTTTCAGTTGTATTTAATCAAATGAAATAATATCAATTTAAAAGCTTGACAATATTGTCAAGCTTTTATAAACATTAAGAAAATGTTTATACTAAATGCAAATGAGTTTAATTTTATTAAAAGAGTGGAGTTGATATTATGTACGTAGTATGTAATGAACATCTAGAAGATGCAATAGAGGATTTTGTAGAAGTATATGAACAACCACCAGATATATACGAACTAGAAAAAGTTTCTTTTACTGATTGGGCTAGCCCTCGCACTTGTAATTATTGTGAAAAACCGCCTAAATATTTAGTGGTTTAGAGTTAATTTGAAAGGAGAGATTTATGAAGATTTACAATTTAGGAAGAATACCCATAAAATCTTGGGCAACAGATTTAGATGAGGAAACTTTACAACAGGCTGAAAATCTTTCTAATTTAAGTTTTGCTTATTCTCATATTGCATTAATGGCCGATGCTCATGTGGGATTTGGAATGCCTATAGGAGGAGTTTTGGCTTCTTCAGGGGTAATTATACCTAATGCTGTTGGAGTAGATATAGGCTGTGGTATTATTGCAGTAAAAACGGATATTAAGGAAATAGACATTAAATCTATTAAAAAAATAGTTGATAAAGCTCATAAAGTTATACCTTTGGGATTTAATAATCATAAGAAACCAAGGAAATGGGAAGGTTTTAATAATCAACCTAACTCAAAAATAGTAATGGAAGAATTAGATGCAGCTAGATACCAGTTGGGAACTTTAGGAGGAGGAAATCATTTTTTAAGCATAGAGAAGGGTAGCGATGGACACATATGGTTAATGGTACATTCTGGGAGTAGGAATTTTGGATATAAAATAGCTGAATACTATAATAACTTAGCTATAAATTTAAATGAGAAGATAAAATTAGTTCCTCCAAAACAAGATTTAGCAGGGCTTTATATAGACTCTAAAGAGGGAAAAGAATACTTTAATGCTATGAGTTATGCTTTAAAATTTGCAGCAGAAAACAGAAGGCAATTATTAGAACAATTTTATAGTATATTTAGGAAAGAAACAAAGTCTGAAAAAATACTCAAAAAAGTTTCTATCCACCATAATTATGCTTCAATAGAAGAACATTTTGGAAAGGAAGTTATAGTTCATAGGAAAGGAGCTATAAGGGCAGAAAAAGGAGAGTTAGGGATTATTCCTGGATCTATGGGGACTCCATCATATATAGTAGAAGGGTTAGGAAATCCTGAAAGCTTTAGAAGTTGCTCTCATGGAGCAGGTAGAGTAATGTCTAGAAGACAAGCTAATAAAACTATTACCAAAGAGATGGCAGATAAATCTATGGGAGATATAGTGCACAAGGGCTGGGAAAAAGATTTTTCAGAAGCCCCAATGGCTTATAAGGATATAGAAGAAGTAATGGATAATCAAAAGGATTTGGTAAAAAGAGTAATAAAGCTAACCCCTTTAGGAGTTGTTAAAGGATAGATTTTAACTGAATGTAACTTCTATGTAACCTTAATGTAACCAAAAACTATTATATAAATGTTACCATATATATAACAGAAAAATTAAGGGGGTTTTATGGATGAATAAAAAAATAATAACAATAGGTTTAGCTGGATGTTTAATAATGGGAAATATGTCTGTAGTTTTAGCAGATAAATTTGTGCGAGTTAATACTAAAGATCAAGTGATAAATCCAATATCTATTAACGCAGAATTAAAAGAAAACAAAGTAAAAGTATATACAGAAGTTATTAAACCAAACATTGATGGTGCAGAAGTAAATATTAAGATACCAGTAATAAAAGGATTAAAAGATGACCATTTTCAAGAAAAATTAAATCGTACTATTAGAACGTCTGTAGAAAAAGATTTAAAGGAATTTAAAAAAGATATAGAAGAGTTAAAGAAATTAAATGTTGATTGGGAACCACAGATGATAGTAGGATATGATGTTAAATCCAGTGAAAATATATTATCTATTGTAATTGATAACTATATTTTCACAGGGGGTGCTCATGGAAGTTCTAGGAGAGATTACTATAATATAGATATAGATAAGAATAAAATTATTCAATTATCAGATTTATTTAAAGAAAATAGTGATTTCAAAAGTATTATAAGTGATGAAATAAATAAAGAAATAAAAAGGCAAATAGCTGAAGAAGCTAAATCGTATTTTACCGATGATGAAAAATTTATAACTATAGATGATTCGCAAGATTTTTATATAGATAAAGATGGCGATATAGTAATTACTTTTCAACCTTATGAAATAACTCCTTGGTATATGGGGCATCCAGAGTTTAAAATACCAAGTAAAAGCATAGCTAATATATTGAAGGATTCAAAAGCGATAATTGAAAATGAAGTTACAAACTTCAATAAGATTATTATAAATGATAAAGAATTAGAATTAAGCAAGCCCATGTTTAAATCTGAAAAAGGTATAGTAATGTTTCCCTTTAGAGAAGTTGCCGAATCATTAGGGTTTAAGGTAGCATGGGATGGGAAAAACAAAGTTGCAACTATGAATAAAGGGCCTGTATTAGCCGGCGCTTATATAGGTGAAGATAGGTATTATTTTTCTAAAGCGTTTGTATATTTAGAAGAAACATCTAAGCTAATAGATGGGACAACTTTTGTGCCTATTAGTTTTATAGATCAAGTATTGCAAGGAATGGTCTATGTTACTGATGACGGTATATTGAATATAAAATATTAAATAAGAAAACCCTCTCTTAAGAGAGGGTTTTCTTATACTATTTTTTAAATGTTTTGATATAATATATTTGTAAAGCAAACTATTAATTACTTCCTACTTGCTTATGGGAGAATTCTTGCTATTACAATTGTTAAATAATGAAGTTTTAGGAGAGATGAAATATGAGAATATTGTTGGTTAATGATGATGGAATACATTCCGAAGGAATACACATATTAGCAAGGACTTTAGAAAAAGATCATGAAGTAATTATAGTAGCTCCAGAAGAGCAGAGAAGTGCTCAAAGTCAAGCTATTACAATAGAAAAAGATATAATTGTAAAAGAGGTCAAATTGAAAGGAATAACGTCAAAAGCTTATAGCATATCTGGTACGCCTGTAGATTGTGTAAGAATAGCTTTAGATAAATTAATAGAAAAACCTGTTGATTTAGTTATATCAGGCATAAATAGGGGACTAAATGCAGGTATGGATATACTCTATTCTGGTACGGTATCTGCAGCTATAGAGGCAAATATGTATAATTTACCTGCAATGGCATTATCAACTGAATTAATAGATGATAAGATTGACTATCATTTAGCAGCAAAGTATGGTAAATATATTTTAGAAAAATCTAAAGAATATTTTATTAGAAATAATATTATATTGAGTGTTAATACACCTTATTTAGATGGCAAAGAAATCAAAGGAATAAAAGTATGCAAAATAGGAGGAGTTATATATGATTATTATGTCATGGAAGATAATGGAAATAAAGGCGAGAAAATATTAAAACTTGAAGGTCGTAAAGATGTGGAATTTGAAGAGGGTACTGATAGATTTTATTTATCTCAAGGATATATAACTATAACTCCTTTACATTATGATCTTACAAATTTTAATCTATTAAAAGAAGTTGAAAACTGGATTTAAGTAAAATTTATAGATATATTATTAGAAATTTGGGTATCATCATATAGGGACAATTTTAACATGATAAAATAATTGTAAAAAAGATAGGAGGAATTTTGATGAAATCTTTAAAAGGTACTAAAACAGCAGAAAATTTAATGAAATCATTTGCAGGAGAATCTCAAGCTAGAACAAGGTATACATACTATGCTTCTCAAGCAAGAAAAGAAGGGTATGTACAAATATCCAATATATTTTTAGAAACTGCAGAAAATGAAAAGGAACATGCTAAAAGATTTTTTAAGTTTTTGAATAAAGATTTATGTGGAGAAGCTGTAGAAATTAATGAAGCTTCTTATCCAGTAGCTTTAGGGGATACAAAGGTAAACTTAAAAGCTGCAGCTGAAGGAGAAAATGAAGAATGGACAGAGCTTTATCCAAAGTTTGCAGATATTGCAGAAGAGGAAGGATTCCCAGAAATTGCATATGTATTTAGAGAAATTGCAGAAGTGGAAGAACGTCATGAAATTAGATATAGAAAGCTTTTAGCAAATATTGAAAACAACAAGGTGTTTGAAAAGGATGAAGAAGTAGAATGGAAGTGTAACAATTGTGGATATATTCATAAAGGAAAATCTGCTCCAGAAAAATGTCCAGCTTGTGCTCATCCTAGAGGCTACTTTGAAGTATTTGTAGAAACTTATTAAACAAAAGAACGCTGTAGATACTGTTTGAGTATCTGCAGCTTTTTTAAGTTTAAGGGAAAAATGTTATAATAAGTTTTATAGGAAAAGGTGAATGTACATGAATATTCCCAACAGTGAAAAGATATATATATACGAACGAGAAAAGAAAAAATGTTTTTATTGTGGGAAGAACCTTAAATTTAGACAAATAACCTTAGATCATTACTTGCCTAAATCAAAAGGAGGAACTGAAGATATATTTAATTTGGTATTATCCTGTAGGAAATGTAATAGATTAAAGGGAAATAAAATACCTAGAAATTATGAAAGAAAAATAATTAAATTATTTCAAAAAGCCTTTTACGATAAAATGATTAAAATTGGTAATATTATAGTATCTAAAGAGGATTTAAAAGAGGAAATTTTAAATATAGATAGAATAGAAGAGATTCGACCTAACTTTGTTTTTCAAAGTAAACATATGAGATTTTATATAAAAAACAATACTATAGAGCGAATTATATTATTAGGAGGGAAACATGAAGATTAGAGTTATTGCAGTTGGTAAGATAAAAGAAAAATATATAAGAGATGGTATTAATGAATATTTAAAAAGACTTTCTAGATATTGTAGTGTAGAAATAATAGAAGTAGAAGATGAAAAAACACAAGAAAATTTAACAAATAGAGAAATAGATATAATAAAGGATAAGGAAGGTAAAAGAATTTTATCTAAAATTTCACCAAATTCACATATAATTTCCTTGGTAATAGAAGGAAAACAAATGTCTTCAGAAGAACTAGCTAACAAAATAGAAGACTTGATGATAGAAGGTGTAAATAACCTAACTTTTATAATTGGAGGATCATTAGGACTATCTCGTGAAGTAATAGAAAAAAGCAATTTAAAATTATCATTTTCAAAAATGACTTTTCCTCATCAGTTGATGAGAATGGTACTGTTAGAGCAAATATATAGAAGTTTTAGGATAATTAGAGGTGAACCGTATCACCGTTAGTCGCAAAATTACTTTGTTTTTTAGAAGCCGCAAGTTCTGGGATTTCTTGTGGCTCAAAATAAAACTTAATTTGCCTAACTGTTCTGTTTTTAATATTATCAGAATCATTTACGTAAATTTCATCTATAATAGACCTTAATAATTTCTTTTTTTGCTCCACATCGGCTTTTTCAAATAGAAGATTGAAATTTTCAAAAATGGCTTGTATTTCATCAGCATCTAGAATAGTGTTTGATTGTAGTTGGTTCAAATCTTCCATTATTGCTATCTTTTTATAATTTAAATTTTTCTCTTTCTCTCTTAAAAATGAATTCATTTCAGATAAGGTTTCTGCATCTATTTTTTCATTGAATTGAAGTTGCAGATTTTCTTTTTTCTTTTTTTCAACTTTAGCTAACTCTTTGTCTATTACTTGTAAATCTCGTATATATGGCTCTGTATCTATTTGGCTTTGAGATTTTATTTCTTTGACTATTGTTTCTATAATTTCTGGTTTTTGAACAAATTCATTTATTTTCTTAATCACTGTTTCTTCTGCTAAATCTGCGTTTATTAGGTTAGACTTGCATACGCTTGAACCTTTGTTGAAAAAACTAGAACATTGATAATAGCGATAATATCCTTTTCCATTTTTCTTTTTGGTTCTGTGGCTAAGCATGGATGCCCCACATTGGGGGCACCGAAGTAGCCCACTTAATAGAAAATTTCCCTCATATACTTTAGCTGATTTTTTTCCTCTTACTTTTCTTATTGCTTGAGCTTTTTCCCATGTTTCCTCTGAAATAATTGGTTCGTGATTACCATCTACTAAAATATACTCTTCAGTTTTTCCTTTTCTTCTTTTTTTATCCCAATCCTTATGTTGTCCCCATCTAACTTTTCCTACATAGATAGGATTGTCTAGAACTTGTTTAATGCTATTAATTGACCAATCAGTACCTTTTTTAGTTTTTAAATTTCTGTGATTTAAATAGTTTGCAATTTTTTTATATCCCCAGTTTTTTTCAGTAAAATAATAAAAAATTTTTTCTACAATCATCTTTTCATCTTTGTTTATTATAAGTTTTTTACTATCATCAGAATCATAACCAAAAACAATACCGCCATTCCAATTTCCTTTAAGAGCATTTTGTCCCATAGTCATACTTACAAAGTCAGAAGTATTCTCTCTTTCCATTTCTGCTACTGCACCAACGATATAGCACATAAATCTTCCAGTAGGGGTTTTTGTATTTATTCCATCTTCGATAAAAATTAGATTAATGTCATTTTCATCTAATAAATCTATTGTATTGGCTAAATCTTTTAGTTTTCGTGTAAACCTACTTAGCTTAAAAGATATAATAGTATCAACATTATTTTTCAAGGCATAATCAAGCATTTCTTTAAATTCATCCCTGCCCTCTATATCTTTTCCACTTATACCTTCATCTCTGTAAACTTTTACCAGATTAATATTATTCCTTTTGCAATATTCAATTATTTCTCTTTCTTGGCCTTCAAGAGAAATACCTTCTTTTTTTTGCCTTATGGTACTCACTCTAATATAGCCAACGGCATTTATTTTATTGATAAATATCAGCTCCTTTTATTATTTTTTATATATTTGAAAATCAGAAATTGATATTTATCCTTTTTTATTATGTTGTCATACCTATATTATGTATTAATGACAACTCCCTTTTATATTAAGCAAACCAGAGTAATAGATTACTAAGCTATTTTATTTTTAGTTTTGGCATTTGTTTTATTTGCTTCCTGTTGAATAATCTCTATAAGAACCTGTATCAATTCTAATACTTTTGTTTGCTTTTCTATATCCATTCAATCCCTCCTTGTTTTTTAATTGTAAACCTATTATAATACATATAAATCAAATTGTCAAATAATTATTGCCTAAGGCAATTTTGTATGATATAATAAAAACATAAAGTTGATTAATCAACATTAAGCAAATGGGATTATATCAGTAATTAACAGACAAAAAACATAAAGTTGTTTAAACAACTTTATGGAAAGGGAGGTGTTCAAATGAAACAAGAAGATATAGGAAAAATTATTAGGAATAAAAGAATAGAAAGAGGAATAAAAATAAAAGAATTAGCTGAAATGACAAATCTTAGTGCTGCCTATTTAAGTCGAATAGAGAGAGGAGAAAGAAAAGCTCCCAGCTACAATGTAATGGAAAAGATATTTACAGCATTAGGAATACCGTTAGATAAAGAAGAAAATAGAGGATTTGAAGCAGATTTCTTCAAGCTAAAGGAATTATTAATCATGCATAGGAATAAAGGAAATATGAGTATTAGAGAGACGATAGAAATTTTGGAACTTATAGAAGATATAATAAAAGGAAAAAATGAAGAATAAGAACTGGCATCTAAAAAGTAGTCTATTAAAATAATAGGCTACTTTGTTTATAAACTGGGAATACTAGCAGTAATATGTTATAATATAAAAGTAAAATATATTTTTGGAGGTGAAATGATGATTGAGGTTGTTGGTGTTGCTATTTTCTCAATAGCCTGTATGAGTATTGCAACTATATATGGAATTAAAAAAATGACAGAGAAAACAAAAGTTTGAAAGGTATGCCTTAGACAATGACTATAGGGCATACCTTATTTTTTTATTGTTTATAGTCGCTGTGAAATAAATAACTTATAAAAATTAGTGAAAAGGGTGAATTAAATGGAAAAAAACAATTATACATTTTTTGTAACAAAGACTCCAAAGCAAAATGAAAGTATTACTATTAGATATACTCTTGGAGAAGAAGCTAAAGCTTTGCTTTTATACTTAACTGATAAGATTGCAAAAGATGAAGAATTCAATATGGATACTATAATATTAGAGGATGAGGATTTCGAGGCTATATTTAAATGTAAGTTAAACGATGATGAATTGTTTAGAAAGATTGATAATATAACAAATGAATTAATGTCCTTAGATGTGATAAAAAAGAGAGGCAAGGACACATGGCAATGTACAAAAATGATTAAATCATGGGAGTATTGGAGTAGAGAGCTATATGTAAGTCTAGATAAGAAATTTATACCATATGTAACATTTTTAATAACTGAATTATAGATTCAATATAGAAGTAAGGTATCTTGTATGAGATACCTTACTTCTATAAATATTATTAATTAACATTCTTTTTATTTTGTTTTAAGTAAAAAAATGAGCTAAGGGATTTTTGATGTATTTCTTTTTATGAGGCAATTTTTCATTTTTAGGTATTACAATGGGATTAATTTTTAGTTCATTTAATATATTAATATATTTATGAAACATATAAGAACTATAATATTTCCTTGCTTCTGTAACTCCTTTTCTACTAATCGATAATAGTAATTTTCTAAGGTTTTCTATTTCTTTTTCTTTTAAATTAGTTGAAGATAAAATTTTCATAATATCATATAATTTATAATAATTACCTGGATACAAAATTGGTTCAAACTCCTCAATGAAATATTTTCTGTAAACTTCCGAATCCCAATAATTTTTTAAAGTTCTCTCAATGTCATACTTTTTCATATTATAGTATAAGTGTCTATTGAGGAGTTTAACTTCATATCTGAGAACATTTTTTTCATATGATTCAATCTTTGCACCTTTTGCATCTCTTTCGCTTTGCTTGTCATAAATAATTTTGGACTTGCTTTTATTTGAGTGATAGATGGATGTATTAAAGGTTTTCTTCTCGGCAAAATATTGTTTATCAATGATTTTTTTGTATCGTCGGAGAAAAAAATCTCTTTCTTCAGGAAGCATTTTAGCGTCGTATCGATATTCTATTCTTGTTAGAATTAAATTCAATATTTCACCGAAATTATCCATGCAAAATCTATGCAAAAAATTTTCAACTTTATTATAATCATTATCCTGAATATCAGCTTTATTTAATAGTTTTATAGCATCAATTGTTAAAAGTAATTTCCATCCACCATATATATTGCTTATGGTAGCAGCAATACCAGCTTTTTTATCGCTAATAATCTCACCGACTAAGATATAATTAGCATCAAACTTCTCTTCACAAAAAGTAATATTTTCCATTTCTAAGTTACAATACATTGAAAAAGTATGTATCATATCAGATGACTCCTTTTACTTTCGGGAAAAATTATTTATTATAACAAGCTCTGAAAATGTTGATATATAGTAGATTTTAGTATATTTTATAAATAATTATGTCATATTTTTTCACCAAATTCAACCTATTTATTTTGCTGTAAGGGAAGAAATTTAAGTTTAAACATTGGGGGCACAATATTATAGATAATTGTTATGTGACTTATAACTGGCGATAAAAAAAGTGCCTATATAGGCACTTTGCTGATTAAGGAATTCCAACGGAAACCTTTATAGACTGTTCAATTCTTTTCATTGCCTGTGGAGACAATCTTTCACCCGTAAAGGATTTTATGCGGGTTTTATTAATTGTACGAATCTGTTCTCCCATGACTACTCCTGTAGTAGTTCCATTTCCATTAAACATACCCTTATCAAGTATGACTTGAGTAGGCTGCCAAATATTTTTTAGCCTATGGGTAATAGGTAATATGATGGTGGTAGGCGAGTGCAGATTTCCGATGTCATTTTGAACGATTATACATGGGCGAATTTTGCCAATTTCCGAACCTTCTCCAAAGCCTAAATCCACATAATAAATTTCTCCTCTTTTAATATTAAACATTTGCAGACCTCCTTAGAATGCTAAGAATGGCTCCTTCTATCTTTAGTTACTGTATTATACAAATGCTATAATTTTTTATAACTGCATATATATTTCAAAATATGCAGATTAGATAAAGTACTAAAATAGAGCTCAGCAGTACACTAATTAAACAATTATTACTTAATGAATGTAATTTTTTATGTAAAAGCATACATTCAAGTAAATGTGCATAAGTATTGATATTTAAGGGATTAGTATGATTTTTATTATGAGTACTTTTAGGATAATGCTTTTGAATGTATAGTTTTTATGATGTAATAAGGGAAAGTTTACATTTAATTTTAGGGGGGATAACTGATGACTGTAGAACCAATAAAAGATAAAAAGAAGATTGGGGATTTTTTAACTTATTTAAAAGGAAAAAATCAGAGAGATTATACCCTTGCAAAATTTCAACTAAATACGGGATTAAGAGTATCAGATGTTGTTCCAATTAAAGTATCAGATATCTTTACTGAAAAAGGGAATTTTAAAAATTATTTTGTATTAAGTGAAAAGAAAACAGGGAAAGAAAAAAAGATAAAATTAAATGATGAGTTGAAGAAATCCTTGAAAGAATATGTAGTGTAAGTGGTAAAATAAAATCATGAGATTTCGGAAAATAAGAATCCTGAAATTTTTCCAGTTGTATATGAAACAAATCTACTTTCCTGTAAAATATCTTACAGGAGGTAGATAGAAAATGGGATTGAAGGGTTGGCATATGTTTAATGAAATTAAAAACATGAAGGAGTTAGGGCTAAAGAAATCTCAAATATCAAGATATTTAGATTTAGACTATGGGACTGTATCTAAATACTGGAATATGCAGGTAAAGGAGTTTGCTGAAAATATGGAAAAAGTGAAGGTTAGAAAGAAAATACTAGATGAATATGAAGATGAGATAGTAGGTTGGTTAAGAGATTTTCCAGACATGAGTGCAGCTCAGATTTTGGATTGGTTAAAGGAAAGATATGGAGATATTAAATGCACAGATAGGAGTGTGAGAAACTATGTAAGATATATAAGAGATAAATATGATATTCCAAAGGTTGTATCTAAAAGACAACATGAAGCAGTGCAAGAACTTCCAATGGGCTATCAGGCACAAGTTGATTTTGGACAAATATGGCTTAACAATGCAGATGGAAAAAGAGTTAAACTTTATGCCTTTGCTATGGTACTGTCCCATTCTAGAATGAAATATGCCTATTGGCAGGACAAGCCATTTACAACGAAAGATTTTATCGATGCTCATATTAAGGCCTTTGAATACTTTGGAGGTAAAACCCACGAAATAGTATATGACCAAGACAGACTATTAGTAGTTGATGAAAACTATGGAGACATAATTTTTACAGAAGAATTTCAAAACTTTAAAGACTTTATGAAAATTAGAGTAAGAATGTGTAGAGGATATGACCCAGAAAGCAAAGGAAAAATAGAAGCAGTTGTCAAATATTTAAAGTATAATTTTGCAAAGAATAGAACTTTTGTTGATATAGACAAGTTTAATGAAGATTGTCTATTGTGGTTAGATAGAACAGGAAATGCTGATATTCATGGAACAACAAAAAAGATACCGAAAGAAGTATTCTTCCTCGAAAAGAAATACCTTCTTCCAGTATCACAAACATTTAGAAATGTACCATCTAATTCAATTTTAACCTATACAGTAAGAAAAGACAATACAATTTCTTACAAACAAAACAGATATCAAGTACCAAAAGGAACCTATGAACCAGGAAAAACAGTTGGAGTTCGTAATTTAGATGGTATTATTCAGATAATAGATAAGGATACAGGTAAAATTTTAGCAGAACATAAGGAGTGCATACTGAAAGGAAAATTAATACAAATTGATCATCCTGAAAGGGATAAAACTTTAAAGATAGACAAACTATATGAAAAAGCTTTAAATGTACTGAACAACACCAATGAAGCCAAGATTTTTCTCGATAGAATTAGGATTGAAAAACCAAGATACATCAGGGACCAATACAGTTTAATATGCAACACTTGTAAAAATGTAGAGAAAAAACTCATAGAAGAATCTCTTAAATATTGCATAGAAAGAGAGATATTCAGTGCTGTAAGTTTTAGAGATGCAATTGAATTTTTAGGTGAGAAATATAAGGAATTAGATAACCAAAAACTAGAAACAGCTAATAAAAACATCCCTTCTATCCCTCAAAGATATGATATTAAAACCCAAATTAGGGATACATCAGAATATGTAAAAGCATTGGAGGGATAAGATGATAGGTAAAATTGATTATATAAAAGAATATGCCAAAGAACTAAAGTTATTAAATCTGCAAAAAAAGATAGACGAGTTCATAGAACATGGAGAAAAGGAAGATTTATCATATCAAGAATTTCTTTACCAAATATTAAATGAAGAGATAATTGCTAAGGAGCAGAGGAAAAAACAAACTCGATTAAAAAATGCAGGATTTCCTGTAATAAAGACAATAGAAGAATTTGATTTTGAATTTCAAAAGTCTATCAGCAAAAGACATATAAACAGGCTTCTAGAAATGGACTGGATAGATAAGATATACAATCTTATCTTCCTAGGTCCTCCTGGTGTAGGGAAAACTCACTTAGCCATAGCATTAGGCTATAAAGCTATAGATATGGGATACAAGGTAAGCTTCATCTCAATGGACAATTTGGTCTATTCATTAAAAACACAGGATATAATGAGAAAGAGTAAGATAAAGATAAATAAAATACATTCCTCAGACCTTGTAATTATTGATGAAATTGGATATCTACCAATTAATCGCGAGGAAGCTAATATGTTTTTCCAGTTAATATCAGCCTTACACGAACAGACTTCAATTATAATTACATCAAATAAGGGCTTTGGAGATTGGAACGAATTATTAGGAGACCCAGCATTAACTACAGCTATATTAGACAGGCTTACCTATAAATGTGAGTTATTTAATATGACTGGCAAAAGCTATAGGCTTACACATAGAAAATCCTTTTTAGAGGATTAGAAACTGGAAATTGTTCGGGAAAATTATTTTCCGAAATTTAAGGAAAAGTACTTGCCGTTTACAAATGGCCATGGGAATTTGAATTGTAAGGTTTCCTTAATATATTAACAAGTTTTTATATGTTAATTTGAGATAAAATTAATTCTAGTTTGGTTTTTTATTAATATTTTATAACTTCCTAAATATGTAAAAACCTCCACTTTAAAATTTTTAAATTTTACAATTTAACTTCTACTAGAATTAGAGTTGTCACTGCTAAGGAGATATATTAATTATATATGTAATATTGTGCACCATTAAAATTGTTGTCAAATCAAAATCTAAAGATATTTTCACTTTTTTATTACTGCTTCATGATTAATTTTATTATGATTAGTTATATCTGACTTACCATACTAAAAAGGAGCATCATATAATAAATCCTAGACTATTAACTATTTTGCAAAAAGTATTTATAAGAAGTTTAAAGTTACTAAAGATAAAATACTAGTTAACCTAACAACATGACAGAATATCCTGAAATGTCGAAAAAATGAAAAAGATGACGAACGAAACTTGCAAAAAAAAAAGAGGGTTTTTAAAGGAAACATAGAATTAGAAGTAGTAAAGCTAGTATTTATTATATTATTAAACAACTTAATACATTTAATTGATTTTATAGTATTAAATTAAAATATTCATCTTATTATATTGTACATGATTGTATATGTATCATTATTATATAGGTTTTAATAGATTAACCAATGTTAGTATAAGTAAGTAGAGTGATATGTCAACACTTTTTCGGACATATTTTTACCGAACAATTTATATAAATCCCCATGAATTTGTTTGCGATTATAAGATTATTTATTTGGTCCAGTCAAGGGTAAATGAACTCGCTATCGCTCGCCCTTGACAGAACCAAAAAATAATCTTTTTAAACAGATGCAAAATTAAAAATTAAGTTTTTGTATACTAAGAAAGAAAAAATAGGTGTTCATAAAATGTTTAAGAGAAATACTTATGCAGATGAATTTACAACAATAATTGTAGAGTTAGTACTATCAGAAAACCAGTGGAAGAAGTATCGCATATGAATATATATTAAGATAAAGTACAATACGTAGTTAAATAAAAAAATCTGCTATTGAAGTAGAAAGAGATACTACAAACCCTTAAGAAATTTTAAAGATCAAGAAGGAAACATCAAATCTTTATGAGAAATTCAAAATATTTTAAAAGCTATGTCTATATTCACAACCAATAAATTTTGATGATATATGTTAAATAATTAATATAACTTTTATACACATAATGTAGATGCTTAATTATCCAAGAGACATCTATTCTGACAAATAAAAATGAAAAACCTAAAACAAGTTTAATAAATTATAAAGAAATTAGTTTTAAAAAGATACAAAGACATATAAAAAACTAGGCATTAAATTCATTGCTGTTAAAAAGTATAGACCGAGTTTAAATAAAAAAGTTTATGGTGAAGATGAAAACTTCTTTAAATAAGAGTATTACCAATACGAAAAACAAAAAATGACTAGCTGATATTATATATATCTATACTTAAAAATACGTATGGACTTATTTGTCATATATCCTAGATCTGCATACCTCTAAAATAATAATATATAAATCTTCGAAAACCATGTACATACCCTTAAATATTAAAAGCATTAGATAATGCTATAACTGTTGACAAACCTGCTAAAGCTTAATTATAAACTCAGATGAAGAATTATAATATATATCAAAAAAACATCGTAAAACAGTAGAATAAAAGGAACTTTGATTATTGTATAGTACTAAGTGTTATTTATATGACAGTACTTGTACAGAAAGCTTTAATGCAATACTTAAAAGGTATATATCTAAATACATTTGTAGGTTATAGGAATATGAGTGTAATATTATTTCAATACATAGAATGATTTTATAATAAAAAAAGGATTTATTTATTAATAAATTGCATGGTTTTAGATACATATATAAAACTTATGTAGGGTATTATAGCTTATTTTGAGTTTGTTATATTCTAATGAAAAGTTTATGAATGTTTAATTAAGGAAGTAACGTTATTTTTAATTTAAAATAAAAAATATATATAGCAAATAATTTAATGACTATAATGATTATATTGTTAAATAATAGAAGTTAGAACTATAATTTGTTTATTTCTTGTTTAACTTTTATTAAGATGTTATATTTTTTCTATTTAAAAAATTTCTTATAGGAAACTGTTTATGGAAGGGTGATACTATATGAATGAAGTCTTAAGTTTTTACCTTGAAAATGGATTACAGGTGCTTCTACATAAAATTCCTAATATAAAAATGATTGCTACTGGAATGTGGATAAAACAGGGTAGTAAGAATGAAAATGATGATGTAAATGGAATTTCTCATTTTACAGAGCATATGGTATTTAATAGAAATAATCGTTATAACAAAGATGTTGGGAAGAATTTTCAAAAGCTTAATGATTTTGGAGTTACTTATAATGCTACTACTACGAAAGAATATACATATTACCATTTTAAAGGTTTAAAAGAAAGTCTTGAAATTTGCCTAAATACTATTAAATCTATTATTGTCAATAACAATAAATTTGATAAAGAAGTATTTGTTAATGAAAGAAAAGTAATATATCAGGAAGCTAGTTCATATTATGCATCTTTTAATCAGATTGTAGAATGTATTAATCAAGCAATTTATGGGAATTATTCAATTGGAAGACCCATCTTAGGTACTTTAGACAACATTAATGACATTAAGCTTGAGGATGTTGAAAAATTAGTTTCAAATACATATACTCCAGAAAATTCTATTTTAATTTTGATAGGAGATATTAATTATGATGAGTCCACAAAATTAATCAAGAGTATATTTGGAGATTGGGAGGACACCTCAACAATTAAGGTCAATGAAAGTATCGTAGATACACCTGGAGTTTACTACAAGAAAACCTCCAATACTCCTAATAGTGTTCTCTCATTAGGGTTTAAAGTTAAGAATGATAGTATAGAAGATGTTTTAATATCTAAGCTATTAGTTAAAATTCTTGCAGACCCTATAATGAGTCAGCGTATTACACATGAAATTCGGCAAAAGAGAGGTATTGCTTACAATGTTGGAGGATTTGTTACTGAATATGAAAATTTTTCAACTCTTGCAATTTCTGTAGTCTGTAAGCACGAGGATGTTACAGAGGCTACAAATGTTATTATTGAAGAAATCATTCGATTATTAGAAAACGGTATTAATGAGGAAGAGTTTAATAGATCTAAAATGTCATTAATTACGGAAAAGAATCTTGATTTTAATAATATAAGTAAAAAATTAATATATTTTGGGAAATATGCTTCATATAATCAATTATATTTTTTAGAGAATACAATACGAAAGATTAAGAAAATACAGCTCGAGGATGTAATTAAAAGAAGTAGAAGCATTTTAAGGTATAATAACCTGGGACTAGCTATGATTGGTAATACTGATATTGAGGCAGTTGTAGATACGTTAGAAAAAATTAATTAAAATAATTGTATAGGAGGATAATTATGAGTACAGCTATTAATTTGTCAGAAGATATTGACATTTTCGAGAAAAACATATTTAATGTAATGTTTTCTATCTTCAATGATTACAAAAGTGTAGATGCAATATGTCATGAAACAAATATTCCTAAGCTAAAAGTTCAACAAATATTAAACTTATTGGACGAAAATAAGCTTATAATTACCAATTTTGATGTTGATTCAAATAATATGCTAAAAAAAATGTATAAATTACAAGAAGACTTAGATATTATTGATGATGGAAAGTTTAGTAATATTATTGAAACAATAAATTATTTTTCTAATATTATTAAAGCATTAATTAACAATATATACAAAGATGAATTTGGAATTGCAAATAATATAATTATTAAATGTGATAAGGATACGGTAGAAGAATTCCTTAAAGATTATAATAAGCTATTGGATAAATTTGAAAGTATAGAAGATAAGAGTTCAGATGAAACGTATGCTTTTGTATCAGCAGTAGGTAAATTTGGAAGATTATGAGCTAACATAAAAGATCTATATTTATTATTTTGCTTTAATTATTGATAATAGTGGCCTCTGTAACAAAAATAAAGGAGGTGAGAGTATGACTAAAAAGAATAAAAAAATGACAATTAAGGAAGATGAATTAAACATAAATGATGGAAAAATAGTTATTAGTAATGAAGAGTTAGCAAATGCTATTGAATCTGAAGAATTTTTTATTGATGGAGAAGAAGGTAAAGATGGTTGGAAGATTACATTTGAAAAGACATAATAATTTAATATGTACAATAATAAAATCTTACCATTTTAAAGTTATGTAGAAAGTTGTGTGGATAAATATGATTTTTTATACAGAGGCCATTACCCTTCATATAATCGTAAAATTCATTTATAAGTTATCTACGACTAAAAACAAGTATTAAACTTATTGGATAAAAATAAGCTTATAATTACCAATTTTGATGTTGATTCAAATAATATGCTAAAAAAAATGTATAAATTACAAGAAGACTTAGATATTATTGATGATGGAAAGTTTAGTAATATTATTGAAACAATAAATTATTTTTCTAATATTATTAAAGCATTAATTAACAATATATACAAAGATGAATTTGGAATTGCAAATAATATAATTATTAAATGTGATAAGGATGCGGTAGAAGAATTCCTTAAAGATTATAATAAGCTATTGGATAAATTTGAAAGTATAGAAGATAAGAGTTCAGATGAAACGTATGCTTTTGTATCAGCAGTAGGTAAATTTGGAAGATTATGAGCTAACATAAAAGATCTATATTTATTATTTTGCTTTAATTATTGATAATAGTGGCCTCTGTAACAAAAATAAAGGAGGTGAGAGTATGACTAAAAAGAATAAAAAAATGACAATTAAGGAAGATGAATTAAACATAAATGATGGAAAAATAGTTATTAGTAATGAAGAGTTAGCAAATGCTATTGAATCTGAAGAATTTTTTATTGATGGAGAAGAAGGTAAAGATGGTTGGAAGATTACATTTGAAAAGACATAATAATTTAATATGTACAATAATAAAATCTTACCATTTTAAAGCTATGTAGAAAGTTGTGTGGATAAATATGATTTTTTATACAGAGGCCATTACCCTTCATATAATCGTAAAATTCAATAGTATAAAAGTATTTAGCTTATATATAAAAGCAAATTAAATATTAGATTTTAATGTTATTTTTTATAGCCTAGATGGATATATTTGTATAGAGTTTTAATTGAAATAGCTTTTATTATTTTAATCCATTTTGAGGGGTTGAAGAACCAAATCTGTATTACGATGAATGGTAAGATTTTATACGGATACATTTTAATTTAGTACATTGATTTTTATAATTTTAAATATAGGTTTTTTGTTATTAAGTTTTCTAGTATAACTCTCTGCTAGATATATTTAATTTTATCTAATAATATCGTCAAAATTGTTAATGTATTATAATACTTTAACTAAAGAGGTGTATTAATACCATAGAACGTAAGTCCTATGGCTTTGGTAGAAATAGTATATTTTCAAGCATCTAAATTAATTGTTAATGTATGTTAGTTTTATTTAAGCTATTATAAGCAAACTTAGGAAATCAATTTTAAATATTTATCTGGACAGAGCTATAAATATGATGTATTTCCATGCCTAATTTAGCATAATTTAAATCTCCGTAATTCAGATCGATAAAGTTTTGGGGTATTTTCAGTAACATAGAATTTAAATTCTATAATACCACTAATTAGTTTAAGAAATATATTTAGTTTTTAATTAGAAGTTCAACAACAAAAATTGATTAAATATCATCAATAATAAATGTATTAAATAATATTTTTTACAAAAATATATGAATTATCACCATCATCAACTTCATTTTATAAAGTAAGTATATTTTTCTGATTATGCTAATAAATTTTCAAAGTAGCTGAAATATTACGTAAACCTAGTTGTTTAGTGGAAGTTGGTATGGCAATATTTATCTATAATAATGTTATTATTTTAGTTATGTAAATATAACTATTTAATATATATCTAAAATTAACGAGTTTTAGTCATTACAATATCATATATAATGAGGTATCTCTAGGGAGTACATCATTATGTAATTTACTACTAATTATATTTATAGGGAGGAGTTAAATGGATGTATTATTGATAAATAATTTAAACTTTAGATATACTGATTACGAAGACATTCCAAATATTGGACTTTTAAACTTGGCAAGTATTTTGTATAGAAATGATATTGTAGTAGATATATATGATTTTTCTTATGAAAAGTATGTGAACAATAAAGAATTTTCAATTATACAAGATAAAATACTTGATCAGATAGTCGAGGATATAATTAATATAAGTCCAAAAATTTTAGGGTTTACTACTATGAATGATAATTACCCTTTTGTGATTGATTTATCTAGTAGAATTAAGGATAAGGTTAAAAGTAGTGATTTAGATGATATTTATATTATTTTAGGGGGGCCACAAGCTTCGTTAACAGCTAAAGAGACTATTAATAATTTTTCGTGTGTAGATATGATCATGATAGGAGAAGGAGAACAAAATATTTTATTTGTTGTGGAATCAATTCTGAGTAACTCCCTAGAAAATTTGAAGTCCATTCCTAATTTAGTATATAGAAATAAGGGCCGTATTTTTTTTACTGACAGAGATACAACAATGATAGATGTTGATTCGATACAACCTATTGAACCTATATTCCTAGATAAATTTATAGTCAAAGATAAAATAGACTCTTATCCAGTAGATGTAGGAAGAGGATGTCCTTTTGCTTGCACTTTCTGTTGTACTAGCAAATTTTGGAACCGTAAGTTTAGATTAAAGTCAAATGATAATATTATTAAGGAAATATTATATATTAAAAGTAATTATGATATTAATACGTTTGCTTTCAAACATGATTTATTCACTGTTAATAAGGATTTGATAGTTGATTTTTGCGAAAAGCTTAAAGAAAGCAATGCTAATATTGAATGGGGATGTTCTGCAAGAATAGATACGATAGATGAAGAGTTAATTGATATAATGATTGACGCAGGTTGTAAATCTATTTATTTTGGTATTGAAACAGGTTCTCAACGTATGCAAAAAACAATTAATAAAAACATTAATCTAAAAGAAGCATTAAGTAAAATAAGAATGTTAAGTACAAAAGATATTACTATAACCTTGTCTTTTATGTATGGTTTTAAAGAGGAGAAGATCGAAGATTTACATCTTACATTATTTTTTATTAATGAATTAATAAAGTTAAATATTAAAAGAATACAGTTGCATAGATTTACACCATTTCCCAGTACTAAAGAATTAGAATTAGTTATGGATGATTTGTATTTTGATAAAAATAGGATCAATGGTTTTTTCTATGACAAAAAATTTATTAAGAATTACGAAACTCTGATAACTGATAATATTAGTTGCTTTACAAATTTTTGTGAATTTGATACACCTGTTAGAAAAAATACCGATAATCTCTCTGAGTTTATTTATTCACTAGTTTGTATGTATAGATTCTTTAATTATATCTATTATCATTTAATGAAGGAATTTGAAGGGAAATATATTTATGATATTTATGATTATTATAAAAATGACTTAACTACAATTATTAATAAAGTTGATATTGATTCAACGTATAAGGATTTAAAGGACGAATTTCTTCAAGTAATCCTTAACTTTATTGAAGTTATTTCTTATTCTTTGTCAAATCATACGGGCAATAAAAATATAATATATATGTTTCACTTAGGTAAGGAAGCATTTATGATGAATTTTGATAACTATAAAACTAAAGTTATTGTAGACTATCCAGTTGATGTTGTACTATTGCAAAATACAAAAACTAAATCTTTTGAGTACAAAGATACAAAAGTATGTATTAGTAAAAAACCAAATCAAAAAATTAGTGTACGAAAGATATAGCTTATATATCAGGGAGGAGGTTACAATGAATAACTATTTAAGAAAAAATAAATTAATACTATTTATTTATGGAGTTTTTTCGTTAATAACTTTTCTCTTCTCAACTTTAATATTTACTTCATATTCTTGGATTACAGATATTGCAATAAGCAATAATCTTGCTCAAGGAAAAGTTGTTGCTATTCAAGTTATATTAGTACTTTTAGGAATGTTAATTTTCTTAATTCTTATGTCATTTGTTGAAAGATATCTTCTTTATAAAGTTTCAAAATATTTAAGAGAAGATATGCTAAATAAATTACTAAATTTAAATTATAATAGCTTCTATGAGAAGGATAATATGTACTATTCTTCTATGATTGTAAATGATATTGATGTCTTAGAAAATGAATATTACAAGAGTTTAATTACTATTATTGGAGAAGTAATTCAAGCGTTTGTAATGATCTATTTTATCGCAAGAATTGATATTAAATATGTGTTTATTATTCTATTATTAATTATACCTTCTTTAATCCAACCTTTTTTGCTTAAGAAAAAAATAGGTAGGGCTGGATTTGAAAGTTCAAAAGAAATGACTAGATATAATGATAAAACCAATGAGTATATCTATGGAATGGAAGAAATTATAACTAGTAATAATAATAATATATTTCGAAGAAAATTTAAAAATGATGTTTTGCAATTAGAAGATACTAGATATAATGAAAAATTTTTAGGAGTAATCAACTTTATTTTAGCTGCTATTGCAATTTATTTTTTAAAAGTTGCTTCTTTAATAGTTTTTGTTAATGATGTTGTAACTGAAATAATAGCGGTTTCTGCAGCTACAGCTTTGTTTGGATATGCCAATAGTATAGGTAACCCTATATCTTCTATATTAGTTTATTATGAAAAAATTAATGCAAGTAAAAATGTTAAGGAAAAAATAGATAAGTTTTTGAATAAAGAAGAAAACTTACAAGTTCCATTAAAAGATATTAATGATATTGAAAAAATAACTATTAAAGATTTAAGTTTTTCTTATAATGACAATCAAGTTCTAAAAGATATTAATTTTACATTTAATAGAGGGGAAAAATATGCGATTTTTGGTGGTAGTGGTAGTGGTAAAAGTACATTAATTAAACTTCTCATGGGATTTTATAAAGATTATAATGGTGGGATATTTTATAATGATGAGGAACTAAAAGCAATAGATAATAGCTCGCTTTGGCAACAAATAGTCTATGTTCAACAGGAAGTATTTATAATGAGTGGGACGTTGAAGGATAATATAACCTTATTCTCAGATATCTATACAGAGGAAGAAATAAATAGAGCAGTTGAACTATCAGGGCTTAGTAAAGTAATAAAAAACTTACCTAATGGTATTCATACTTATATAGAAGAAGGCGGGAAGAACTTTTCCGGTGGAGAAAAACAAAGGATTTCATTAGCTAGAGCTTTATTATCAGATAAACCTATATTTCTATTAGATGAAAGTTTTTCTGCACTTGATAAGAAAAATTCTATTGAAATTGAGAAGAATATTTTAAACCTTGATAAGACAATAATATCTATTAGCCATAGGGTTAATGATAACTTATATATGTATGATGAAATTATAGTTTTGAAAGATGGAGTAGTAGTTGAAAGTGGTGCATATGATGAACTATTTAAACAAGGCACATGTTTTTATGATTTAATTCAAGGTAGCAAAAGGGGGAAAGACAATGAAGAAAAGAAACAATATAGTTCTGAAATCGCTTTTTCATAGTCCTTTAAAAATATTTATATTAACTATATTTTATATCTTTACCGCAATATTTGCTACTGTTTTAAGCAAGGGTTTAGGAGAGGCTTTTGATATTGGTATTAGTGGTTCAACTAATGAATTCAGGACCTACGCCATTAAATTAGTCATAACTCTTGGGCTTTTATTAGTATTTCAATTTTTAGCTGCTTTATATGAGCAAAAGTATTATTTTGAGACATTAAAAAGAACTAGGGTTGGAATATTTAATGAAATAAATAAGAAGCCATTATATGAATTTATTAAAAAAGATTACGGAGATTACAGCTCTTCACTAATTAATGATGTCAAGTTACTAGAAGAACAATTTTTCCATCCTATAAGATTTACTTATGATCAAATAATAGGTTTAATAATAGCTGTAGTATTTTTAATAAGGATTAACATATGGATTACTATTTATATAATTCTTGCCAGTTTTATTCCTTTATTAATACCAAAGTTATTAGAGAATAAATTATCCAAAAAATTTTCAGATTATAGTACTGGTATCTCTAATTATACTATGAGTTTAAATGAACTATTAGATGGTTATAACGTGATTAAAACTTATAATGCAGAAAACGCTATAAAGCTCAGACATAATAAAATTAACAAAGAAACTTTGACTATAAAAAGAAATGCATATAACTTTCTTGGTGTTGTGTCCAATGTAACAGCCATAACTTCAGCTTTCGTAATGATAGGGGCATTATTAATTGGTATGTTTTTAGCAATATATGATATTTTAACAGTGGGTGAAGTTTTTGCTATAGCTTTTATATCTGGTAATATTACAGGCCCTCTTAGTGTAATAAGTAGTAATATTTCAAATATTAAAGGTAGTAAAGATATTATTCAAAAATTTGATATTAAAGAATATGATAAAGATAAATTAGTAAAATTAAATAATATTAATGAAAGTATAGAATTTAAAAATTATTCTTTAACTATCAATAAACCAATTTTGAAAGATATAAATTATACTTTTGAAAAGGGTAAAAAATATGCTATAGTAGGTGGAAGTGGCAGTGGCAAAAGTTCTCTAATAAAGAGTATTTTAGGCTATTATTATGATTATTCTGGAGAAATTTTAGTAGATGGGGTAGAGTTAAAATCTATAGATATAAATAGTTTATATGATAATATTTCATATATTCCGCAAAATGTATCTTTTTTTCAAGGTACTATTAGAGATAATTTAAGCTATTTTAATTCAAATTTAAATTCAAAACTAATAGAAGCCCTAGAATTTGCAAATATAGATAGAAAGATAAAGAATCTACCTGATAAATTAGATACTGAAATTGACAAAAATATTGCAGAGTTTTCTGGTGGAGAAAAACAAAGAATTGGAATTGCTAGATCCGTAGTACACAATAAGGAAATTTTCATTTTAGATGAAGCTACATCTGCATTAGATGGTAAAAACTATACTATAGTTGAAAATAATATTTTAGAAAAAGATATAACCCTAATTGCAGTTACCCATAGATTAGATGAGAATATTTTAGAGAAGTATGATGAAATAATAGTTCTAGATAAAGGAAGAATAGTTGAAAATGGGACCTTTAAAGAGCTTATGAATAATGAGAGCTATTTTTATCAATTATATTTTAGTAACTAAATATTAGTATTTAATAGGGAAATTTTGTTTTATACCATTTTATGGATATAATGCTTAGCTAAAGGATAATAGGAAGTTATAAATAAATAATTAAAATAGAAAAATAAATTAAAAAGCCATAACAATACTGTATTGTTATGGCTTTCAGTTTGTAGACAAAACACGGTTTCCTTCGTAAGCGTATAATAATAGATGCAGGGTTTTAAATAGGGATGTCGTATATGACATCCCTGTAAATTTAATCTACTTTACATGTTTTCTGAACTAATTCATCCCATGGCATCATTAAATTAAGTATGTGTAAGTGGTAAAATAAAATCATGAGATTTCGGAAAATAAGAATCCTGAAATTTTTCCAGTTGTATATGAAACAAATCTACTTTCCTGTAAAATATCTTACAGGAGGTAGATAGAAAATGGGATTGAAGGGTTGGCATATGTTTAATGAAATTAAAAACATGAAGGAGTTAGGGCTAAAGAAATCTCAAATATCAAGATATTTAGATTTAGACTATGGGACTGTATCTAAATACTGGAATATGCAGGTAAAGGAGTTTGCTGAAAATATGGAAAAAGTGAAGGTTAGAAAGAAAATACTAGATGAATATGAAGATGAGATAGTAGGTTGGTTAAGAGATTTTCCAGACATGAGTGCAGCTCAGATTTTGGATTGGTTAAAGGAAAGATATGGAGATATTAAATGCACAGATAGGAGTGTGAGAAACTATGTAAGATACATAAGAGATAAATATGATATTCCAAAGGTTGTATCTAAAAGACAACATGAAGCAGTGCAAGAACTTCCAATGGGCTATCAGGCACAAGTTGATTTTGGACAAATATGGCTTAACAATGCAGATGGGAAAAGAGTTAAACTTTATGCCTTTGCTATGGTACTGTCTCACTCTAGAATGAAATATGCCTATTGGCAGAACAAGCCATTTACAACGAAAGATTTTATTGATGCTCATACTAAGGCCTTTGAATACTTTGGAGGTAAAACCCACGAAATAGTATATGACCAAGACAGACTATTAGCAGTTAATGAAAACTATGGAGACATAATTTTTACAGAAGAATTTCAAAACTTTAAAGACTTTATGAAAATTAGAGTAAGAATGTGTAGAGGATATGACCCAGAAAGCAAAGGAAAAATAGAAGCAGTTGTTAAATATTTAAAGTATAATTTTGCAAAGAATAGAACTTTTGTTGATATAGACAAGTTTAATGAAGATTGTCTATTGTGGTTAGATAGAACAGGAAATGCTAATATTCATGGAACAACAAAAAAGATACCGAAAGAAGTATTCTCCCTCGAAAAGAAATACCTTCTTCCAGTATCACAAACATTTAGAAATGTACCATCTAATTCAATTTTAACCTATACAGTAAGAAAAGACAACACCATTTCGTATAAACAAAATAGATATCAAGTTCCTAAAGGGACATATGAACCAGGAAAAACAGTTGGAGTTCGTAATTTAGATGGTATTATTCAGATAATAGATAAGGATACAGGTAAAATTTTAGCAGAACATAAGGAGTGCATACTGAAAGGAAAATTAATACAAATTGATCATCCTGAAAGGGATAAAACTTTAAAGATAGACAAACTATATGAAAAAGCTTTAAATGTACTGAACAACACCAATGAAGCCAAGATTTTTCTCGATAGAATTAGGATTGAAAAACCAAGATACATAAGGGACCAATACAGTTTAATATGCAATACTTGTAAAAATGTAGAGAAAAAACTCATAGAAGAATCTCTTAAATATTGCATAGAAAGAGAGATATTCAGTGCTGTAAGTTTTAGAGATGCAATTGAATTTTTAGGTGAGAAATATAAGGAATTAGATAACCAAAAACTAGAAACAGCTAATAAAAACATCCCTTCTATCCCTCAAAGATATGATATTAAAACCCAAATTAGGGATACATCAGAATATGTAAAAGCATTGGAGGGATAAGATGATAGGTAAAATTGATTATATAAAAGAATATGCCAAAGAACTAAAGCTATTAAATCTACAGAAAAAGATAGATGAGTTCATAGAACATGGAGAAAATGAAGATTTATCATATCAAGAATTTCTTTACCAAATATTAAATGAAGAGATAATTGCTAAGGAGCAGAGGAAAAAACAAACTCGATTAAAAAATGCAGGATTTCCTGTAATAAAGACAATAGAAGAATTTGATTTTGAATTTCAAAAGTCTATCAGCAAAAGACATATAAACAGGCTTCTAGAAATGGACTGGATAGATAAGATATACAATCTTATCTTCCTAGGTCCTCCTGGTGTAGGGAAAACTCACTTAGCCATAGCATTAGGCTATAAAGCTATAGATATGGGATACAAGGTAAGCTTCATCTCAATGGACAATTTGGTCTATTCATTAAAAACACAGGATATAATGAGAAAGAGTAAGATAAAGATAAATAAAATACATTCCTCAGACCTTGTAATTATTGATGAAATTGGATATCTACCAATTAATCGTGAGGAAGCTAATATGTTTTTCCAGTTAATATCAGCCTTACACGAACAGACTTCAATTATAATTACATCAAATAAGGGCTTTGGAGATTGGAACGAATTATTAGGAGACCCAGCATTAACTACAGCTATATTAGACAGGCTTACCTATAAATGTGAGTTATTTAATATGACTGGCAAAAGCTATAGGCTTACACATAGAAAATCCTTTTTAGAGGATTAGAAACTGGAAATTGTTCGGGAAAATTATTTTCCGAAATTTAAGGAAAAGTACTTGCCGTTTACAGTAGCAGATAAGGGATTAAATTATAATGATTATCTATTTGAGAGTAGAAAGAAAACAGAAAGGATATATATAAGCACTACACAAGCATATAGAGTGCTTAAAAAGGCAGCCATAGCCGTAGGGATAGAAGATTTTGGAACACATAGTTTAAGGAAAACCTGGGGATACTGGACTTATAAAGCTTCTAGATATAATATAGGACTCATAATGGATACATTCAATCATAGTTCTCAGTCGATAACATTAAAATATATTGGAATAACTCAGGAGGAAAAGGATGAGCTATATAGCTTGGTTCAATTCTAGGATATATTGTAAACCTTATTAGAATTAAATAAATTAAAGATGGGTGAAGATTTGATGTTTGAATTAATAAAAATAAAGATAAATAAGAAGATAATAACATTTTATAAACATAAAAATCAAAAAGTTTTAAGAGAGATGTACAAATAGTTAGACAGACTATTGGTACATCTTTTTTATTGACTATATGTAATATAATTAGAAACTTTAAAATAAGAAAGGAATGAAAAAATGAAAGCATTTTATGATGAGATATCATTAATGGATACTAATTATTTTAGTGATAGAAATTTTTTTAAAATAACTGTTGAAAATCCAGATTATTATAGTATATACATGGAGTCTATTGATAAAATTAAATATAATTATGGCATAGATAATAAACATACATTAGTACAAAAACAACTGGGTGCTACAATAAAAACAACTTTTATAGATACTTTGACTAAAATATATGAAGCTGATGAATTTGATACTTCTATTTTCTCTGACTTTGATAAAATGTTTATAAAAAACATGTTTGAACAAAATAATTATAATATATTTAGAAATACATGTGTAGAGTTAGACCTACTTGAATTGCAAAGAGACTTTAAATATTTACACCAAAATGAATTTTCACGAAAGCTCTCTAACACTTTGCTAAAATTTGTTTGCTATAAAAGTGAAAAGTATGGGAATAAAAATTACTATAGAATAAATACTGAGATAATTAAAAGGTTCTATATAGATGATTTTGAAATTAGTGCAAATCAATTAGAAATAGATAATCTAAAGGACTATATTTTACAATCTCACAAAATAAAGTTTCAAATTAGTGACCAATTTATTAGTCATATTCTATATGGGTATTCAAATTTTATAAATGGAAATATGGTGAGACTATATAAAAATATACAAGCTATACGATTAGTAAATATATTGCAATTTAATAGGTTTAATCAAATTAAAGAAAAAAGTCCAAAAGTGAAAATTAATCTGGAGAATCAGACTGAAATGCGTCCATTAACTTTTTGTAGGAAATTATCAACTAAGAAAAATGATATAGAGGACTTAATAAAAGAAGTAAAAGAGAAGGAGACTATTAGAATAATTAAAGATTATTCATATAGTAACAAATGTTTTAATATAGAACTCATACCTATTTCTGAAAAAGAAAAGGCTTTATTTTTGGCTAGTATACACTTTATTTAATAATATGAACATGTAGAAGTATATATAAAAGGCAAACCTATATAAAATTTAGAAGGGGAATCTAATATATACTTCTTATAAATTCATATAATTTCTTATAACAATAAAAAGCAATTTCATATAATTTCATATAAGTTCTTATAATATATAAAATATATAGATGCTTTAGCATTAGACATACAATATATACATGATTTTGACATAAAAAAACGCCGTATCATAGTAATATGCACATTTGTCACCTTAACTGCAGAGAGTTCAGTTTTAAATAATTAGCCTTTTATTTGTAAAAACATATCTTATTTGCAAATAAAAGGCTTGTCCTATTTATGGTAGGGTTGATTGTTAATTATACGATACGCTCTATAGATTTGTTCGAATAAGATTGTAGCTTGTAATCCTATCTCCATATCCATAGTACTAATCATTATAGATTCATCAAAATTATCTTTGAACATTTCGAGAGAATCTCCTAAAATAATAGTTATATTTGATATACCAGTTACCCCATAAGAATTAATCTTTTCAGCAAGTTCTTCAGAGGAAACATTGGCACCTTCAGTGGATATTAATATCACATGGCTATTTTTAGATAACTTTGAAAGTAATTGCTCTCTATTTTTTATATGATGCAATTTAATTTTGCAGTATTTACTTAATCTTTTTTCATATTCTTTTATTGCTTCGATGTAAAACCTATCTATTTTATTTTCATCGACAATATAAATTTTGTAGTTCATAGCATATCCTTTCAATTAAATTATTAAAGACTATTCAATTATAATTGAATAGAGGTGAAATGAAAAGGATGTACCATGAATTATTTTAATTTAGAAGATAAGGTAGAAAATTTTATTTCTTATTTGTAAAAAATAGATATAATTGTTAGAATTAAAGTAAGATTTTAATTAAAATATATTAGAAAGCAAGGGTGAGTATTGTGACTTATGAAGATAAGTTTTATGAGATATTAAAAGATATGTATATTGGGACACCGATTAAAGGAGATTCTGGATATGTAAATCTTATGACTATGAAGGCTAAACATTTTGAGATAATAGAAGAAGAATTGACTAAAGTAGTTAATGAGAAAACTAAGAAATTTCCAGAATTTAAAGAAGAACTTTATGAAAGGCTATATGATTTTTTTAAAGATTATTTTACAGACACTGGCTCAGTTTATTATACCTATAATGAATTAAATAAAAATACATATGAGAAAGTTTATTCTGAGAATGAAGATGTATCATTGTTCTGGAAAACTCAGATGCTTTATTATGTAAAAACTGATATATTATATCAGGATATTGAATTTGAAGTAGATGGTATTGACTATTACTTTGATGTTTCCAAATTAGAACATAAAAAAAACAATGAGAAGAAAGAGATAGTTTTTAGGGAATGTATAGTAAAAGAAAATAAAGACAAAAAGAAAATTATTTTTTATCCTGAGTATAAATCTGGCAATAAAACTACTAAAATTGATGACATATTAAAGAAATTAAATAAAAACGGTATTGAAATAAGTGAAGATGAACTAATAAAAGTGTTTAAAATCTTTAAAAAGCAATCAGAAGTAGATTATTTTATAAATAAGAATGCAAAGAAATTTTTAACAGATAGATTTGATATATATCTTTATCAGTATATGTTTGGTGATGGGGAAAGAAGTTATAATAAATTCAATGAAAAGAGAATTAATCAACTAATGGTATTAAAAGATATAGCTTATGATGTAATAGATTTTATATCTCAATTTGAAGATGAGTTAGTAAGAATATGGAATAAACCTAAATTTGTTTTAAATTCAAATTATGTAATAACAATAGATAAGCTTACAGATGAGATAATTAACAAAATAGCAAATCATCCTAATTTAGATAGACAAATAAGGGAATGGGAAGAGCTAGGGATGGTAGAAGATGGTTTTGATTTTAATAATAGAGATGAAGAAAAACATAAACATTTACCTATAGATACCAAATATTTTAAAGATTTAGAATTAGATATACTAGGTTTATTTGACAATTTAGATGAAGAATTAGATGGGAGATTAATCCACTCAGAAAATTATCAGGCTTTAAATACCCTATTACCAAAATACAAAGGAAAAGTACAATGTATATATATAGACCCACCATTCAATACTGGAAGCGATTTTATATATGTTGATGAATATAAAAATTCCACTTGGTTATCAATTATATATGACAGAATATTACTTGGAAAAGAATTTATGAAAGAAGATGGTAGTTTTTATTTGCATTTAGATGATAATGCGAATGATTATGGAAAACAAATTTTGAAAAAACTTTATTCTGAAATTACCGAAATTATATTTGATACAAATGCTACAAAAGATGAAGAAGCTGATTTATTTGGATACAAAAGTTTTGGAGAAAATTTTGTATTAAAACATCAAACAATTTTCTACTGTAAAAATGGAAAAAGCAAATTTAATAAATTATGGAAACCTAATAGAAATACTACAAAACTTGATATTGGTTGGTTAGATTTGATATCAGAAAAAAAAGAAGAAATAGAAAAACCCAAAAAAATACATGACTTCAATTATTATATTGAATATTGGGAAAATGGTGAATTATTGAAAAAGAATATTGAAATTAATGAAAAAATATTTCCAATTGGGGATATTTGGAATGATATATTTTCATTTACACAATCAGAAATGAGAGTAAGTGAAAGCTTTGGCTTTAGTTCGGCACAAAAACCTGAAAATTTATTGAGAAGAATTATTCAAGCTAGTACAGATAAAGGAGATTTAATTTTGGATTTTTTTGGAGGAATAGGAACGACCTTTGCAGTTGCACATAAATTAAATAGAAAATATTTAGGAGTTGAGCTAGGAAAATATTTTAAGGAGTTTTATTATGATAAAAAAAATGAAAAAAAATTAGGCATTTTAGGAAGAATGAAATGGGTTTTATATGGTGATAAAACAATGAAAGTGATTGATAAAATTAGGAAACCTCATCTTTCAAAAGACATTAATTGGCAAGGTGGAGGATTTTTTAAATACTATTCTTTAGAGCAATATGAAGATACATTAAGAAAAGCAGTATATAAAGATGATGAACATTTGATTTATAATCAAAACAAATCTCCATTTGAACAATATGTATTTCTAAGGGATGAAAAGTTGAATTATTGTATGGAAATTCAAGGTGACGAGGTTAAAGTAGATTTAAGTAAATTATATGAAAAGATTGATATACCAGAAACATTATCTAATCTAACAGGAAAATGGATTAAGAAAATAACAGAAGATGAAGTAATATTTGAAGATGGAACAAAGGTTGATTTGAATAATATAGATTATAAAATGATAAAACCTCTAATTTGGTGGTGTGAATAATGAAAAATATATTGTTTGAAAAAATAATCGACATAAATAAATTTGACGAACTTCCATCTAGTTGGGAAATACCTAATATAAAAAAATATTCTTTTAAAAGAACTCTGTTTGAATATCAAGAAGAAGCTATTAAGTATGCAATTTTAGGGTTATATAAATATTATGAAGATATAGAAGATTATTTAATAGATGAAGAATCTGAAGCAAATGACAAAAGAAAATCAGCTATATTTGAAATATATAAATCTATATATGATGGAAATATTGAATCAGCTGCAGGACAGAAAAGAAGGAGTAGTAAATACGGATTTAGGGATGAAGTATTTGAAATATATGAAAAACATTTCAATGTAGAAGAGGATACTATTAGTTTTAAGGAATTTACAAATAGAATGAATTTTTGGATGTCAACTGCTAGTGGAAAATCTCTTGTAATAATCAAACTTATTCAAATACTTGGAATTCTAATGGATAGAGGGGAAATACCTAAAAACAATATAATGCTATTAGCCCCTAGAAATGATTTACTAAAGCAATTAAAAGATGAATTAGAAGACTTTAATTTAACCCCAGATAATCCCCATATTAGATTGGTAAATTTAAAAGAATTTGAAGGTAAAAAGACTAACACAGAGCAGATGTCTATGTCTTTTTCAAATGAAATAACTGTATACTATTACAGGTCAGATAATTTTATTGATGGCCATGATACTGATGCGATGCTAAATTATGCTCAGAGAGTAAATAATGGTAAATGGTATGTAATATTAGATGAGGCTCATAGAGGGGAAAGTGGAGACTCTAAAATGAAGGCATACTTTTCAGCATTTTCTAAGAATGGTTTTCTGTTTAACTTTTCTGCAACTTTTACGGATGAAATAGATAAAATAACTACAATTTATAATTTTAACTTAAAGAAGTTTTTAGAAGCAGGTTATGGAAAAAAGATATATGTATCTAAATCTGAGTTTGATGATTTCAAAGGTAAAATAGAAGATGATGAAGTTATAAGAAACAAAAAAAAGATAGTATTAAAAGGATTAATAACATTATCTTACTTGAAAAAATGCTATGAGGAGTTAAGTGATATAGATAAAATATATCATAGCCCTATGATGCTTACTCTAGTAAACACAGTTAACAAATCTAAATATGAGACAGACCCAGATTTGCTATTATATTTTAAGGAGATAATGGAAATAGCTCAAAATGGTTGTGATGCTGATTTGTTTAGAGAGGCAAGAATTGAGCTTATAAATGAATTTAACAAGGGACAATATATGTATAAAATGGGTGATATTGATATAGATACAAATAAGGTCAGCGGTATTGATATAGATGAAATATATAAATATGTGTATAATTCACGGGAAAAAGGTGAAATTGAAATAAGCTACTCAAAAGACAATGAAAATGAAGTTGCCTTTTTCTTAAAAACATCTGAAAATCCAAGTCCATTTTGTATTGTAAGAATTGGAGAAGCTAGGAAATGGGTAAAAGATAATTTAAAGAACCTGACTATAACTGAAAGATATGAAGATAAAAGATATTTTGAAAATATTGATGAATATGAAGATATAAATATACTTATGGGCTCAAGAGCCTTTTATGAAGGATGGGATTCTTTAAGACCTAATATAATTAACTATATTAATATAGGCACTCAGGCTCAATCACAAAAATATGTTCTACAATCTCTCGGTAGGGGGATTAGAATCCAACCAATTAAAGGAGAAAGAAAGAGAATAGATAAAATTAGAGGTGAAGAAGTATTAAAAAAATTAAATCCCATTAAACAAGATAGTACTCTATTAACTTATGGTCATTCATTAGAAAGCCTATTTGTATTTGCTACCGATAAAAATGTATTAGAAAAAGTAATAGATGCGATGGAAAAGGATACTGAAGAAGATATAGAAATGGTAGGGATAGATAATATTAGAAAATCAGAAGCACCATACACCCTTTTAGTTCCCAAATATAAGGAAACTGAATTTATAAATATATGTGATATGCCAAAATTTTATATTTTAAAATCAGACTATGAAAGAATGAGACGATATATTTTGGAAAATAATGATAATAATTTACTTTTGAAACATGACATAAGTTTAAAGCAATTAAAAAAGATTAAAGAATTGTTGGTAGACAAAAACAACTTTGAATTTACAAATTTAAATACTTATTCCAATTTAGATATATTGATATATAAACTAAAAGAACATATAAGAATGAAGGATAAAATATTAAGTTTTAAAGAGATTAATGAGGATAAAGATATTATTCACTTTAAAAAGATAAAGATATCTAAGGATAAATATGAAAAAATTGTTAAAGAGATTGAAAAGGTAAAAAGAGCAAAAGAGAGTAAAACTAATAGAGATGAAATACTAGATAAGCTGCTTGAGGGGGTTATTTCCAAAGAAGAAGCTACTAAATATTTAGATGAAACTAGTAAAATATCTGATAAAATTGAAGTAGAGGGAGTACAAATAAAGTATATACCTGAGCATTATTATTTACCTATAATTACGACAGAAAATGATAAAATTGATTATATTACACATATTATTAAGGAACAAAGCGAGCATTGCTTTATAATTGATTTAGAAAATTATATAGAAGATAATAAGGATAATATTGACAACAAGTATGAATGGTGGATGTTTAGTAAGATAGATGAGACCATAGATAAAATATATATACCTTATTATGATGAGAAGAAGAATAAATATAGACAATTTAAACCTGATTTTATATTTTGGTTGAAAGAGAAAGAAACTGGCGTCTATAAAATATTATTTGTAGACCCTAAGAGTACATCTTTTTCAGACGTTAACTATAAGATTAGAGGTTATAAAAGGTTTTTTGAAGGCAAAAAAGAGTATAAATATAAGGAAGAGATAGTTCAAACGCAACTTATATTATATAATAAAAAGGGTTCAGGTAGTATATCAGAGGAATATAAAAAATATTGGAAAAATAGGATAGAGGATATATTTTAATTATACAGCAGTAGGCTTGACATATTAGGCCTACTGCTGTATTTTAATTTTTATTAGATTAAATATATTTATAAAATATAATGTTTGTTCATATTGTAAAGGAACTGTTTAGAATTAGTATGATAAATTTATTGTAAAAAGGGATAAAAGGTCGTTATACAAAATGGGAGAGGTTATGATGTCAAATATAAAATCAATTATGGCAGGTGTTAGAATGGTAATGGTAGAGGTGGTATTATGAGAAACATTCTAAATGTATTGAACGAAAATGGTACCTATATGACAGTAAAGTATTATGGATTGAATGATTTGGCTACACCGAATGATTTAAAAAATATAATAGATAATAGGATACTCATATGTGATTATTATATGGATAAAGATTTTACAAAAGATTTAACTTTAAATGATTTTATAGATTATTTAGTTCTAAAAAAGATAATAGAAATACAAGAAATCATACCATACATTAAGAATAAGGAGAACCAGGAAAGTTTTCAAAATTTAATTTTAAAACTAGAAGGGAAATATAAGGAATTCAGTGTAGGAAATATTATTAAATTTATTAATATAAACATTAAAACTATATTTATGAAAGAAAGGGAAATTTATGATATAAAAAATGTTACTCTTGATTTGTGTATAAAATATCAAGGGGGGATATCAGAAGATGTATTTTTATATCTTATAGATAATTATAGTTACCTAATATTTGATAACTATGATAAACTGCAAAAGACATTAGAAAATCAAACTACCTTATTTGAAAAGTTATTTAGTAAAGATATAGTAGAAAATGCTATTAACTATAGACTTAGTAAAATAGGTGATATAATAGCATCTGTTTATAATCGAAAAAAAGAAAACTTATATGATTATTTAGATATTGCTGTAAATACAATTATTAATTACGGTGAATCTATAATGAACAAATTAAGTATTGACAATATTATGGAACATCAAAATACTATTTATGAAATTTATAATATTTTGAAAAGGATAAACCATATAAAGGGAAATCAATTTGAGGGATATGTTGAAGTGTCAGAAGAAATAATGGACAAATATTTGAAAGAAAAAGGAAAAGTTATTACGTATGAAATTCCCGTTGTAGATATTATAAAAATGCTAAAATCAGATATGCCATGGGAATTTAAGCCTTTGAGTTTAACACATAGCTACGATAAAGAATGTGATATTATGAAAAGTAATTTAAATTTTCCGCCTAAAGAAGAAACTTCATTCTTAGATTTAGTATCCTCAAATATTGATTCAGATGATTATTTTACTTTTTCCCATCAACAGAATTTAAATGTATATATAACAGTAGGGACTGCAGCTATATTTTCAATTATGAATGATAAAAAATTATTTGTAGAGAGCTTAATTTGGTATATTGGATATTTAGAATTTATATGCCAAGAATTAAGATATGGGAAAAAAGATATAATATTTGATATGAAATTATTATACAATATGCTTGATAATATATTTAGTAATATTGGAGAACTAGATGATGAGAGAATGCAATCTTTATGTTATGGTCCCTCAATGTATATTTGTGCATTTACAGAAAATATATTGCGGGTTACATATAAATATATTAAGCAGGATGAAGAATATGTGCCCAGTAGTATAGGGACTATAGGCCAGTATTTATCAATTGAAAACGAAGTAATTAAAGAAATATTGGGTGAATATCAAGTAAAGCATTTACTATTCTATTTTGGGAAAACCCAAGAAACAAAGATAGGATATAATTATAGAAATAAATTAGCACATTGGAATGAAATACAAAAGAAAGAACTTTCACCTCAGCTAGTTTGCAAACTATTCTTTTTAATGATTAATGTTATTAATTCGATATTTTATTATTTTTATGAAAAGAGAAGGGAAAATTTTTAAAAATAGTAGAACTTAATAAAAATATTAATGTTTTTGTATTTATAAAACTAATATTAATTTTTATTTTATTAAATTAACGTGCAATGGTCCAAAGAGGTTAAGAAGATTAATTGTTTGTACAATGGTTTATATATAATGGTTGATATATTAGGTTTAAAAATGACATTGGGAAAAAATACGGTGAACCTTATCATAGTAGGGACAAGCTATAAATATGAATATAAAATTATCAAAAATATAGAATGAGTGGTATTATAATTCCTTTAATTATTAATTCAATATATGAAGTGATTTATTGGCAGTCCAGTTTTACATAATAAGTATCATTGAACACTCATTAAGAGATACTGAGGAATTAGATAGGATAAAATTCATAACTTCTTCGTACTTTATAAAAGGAGGCTTTTATGGAAAAAAGGCTTTGTATTTTTTGTGATGAAAAAAAGACGCAAAATGATTTTAATAAGGAACATATAATTCCAGATGCATTAGGTAATGAATCATTAATAATAGATTGTGTGTGTAAAGATTGTAATAGTTTGTTAGGTAGCAGAATCGATGTTCATTTAACTGATTCATTCTATTTAATAGGTAAAAGAGCAAAATTAAATTTAAAAGGTAAATCTGGAAAAGTTCCTTATATATTAACAAATGCAACTGGTATGAAAACAGTGGAGAATAATCGAGGTGTAAGTCTGAAATATAATAAAAGGAAAGAACAATATGATATTAGAGTACACCCAAAAGTAATCGCTGAAGAAGATGGTAGAATAAGAATTATAGCATCTACTGCAGATGAGATAATTAATATAGCAAACACTAGAAAAATTAGGAAAAAGGGGAAAGGATTAAGTGATAAAGAACGACTTGCATTAATTGAAGAAATTGAAAAAAACAAGAAGACTAATGAAAAGAAAGAAAATAGGGAAGGTGTAGCTATAAATATAAAACTTGAATATGATTTAAGAAAAATCGAGTTAGCTTTTTTAAAGATAGCATATGAGTTATTATATTTTATATCTATAAGTAGTGGAGATATTATTAATACAGAAAAATTAAGAAATGAAGAAACAATAAATAAAATACGAGAAGTGTTATATTTAGAAATGATTGGTAATGAAGATGCTAAAGATGAAAATTATGACAATTATTGGGAAGTTAGCATAAAGACAGATAGAGATATGGAGGAATTTATAAATAAGGATAATGTGACTAGATTTGAAAAAGAAATAGAACAGATTTTAGGAAACAATAATTGGCACTTTATAAATATATTAAATATAAATAAACAAAAAGAGATTCTTATAATAATTAGATTATTAAACATAGTAACTTCAATTATAGTTATAAAAAGTATTGAAATAGCTGATGGAATTCCTTTTTCAATACCGCTAATTGTTGATTCTACAAGTAAAAGATGTATTTCTTTACAAGCTGATATAATTACTAAACTAATTCCGAACTTAGTAGTATCTAAAAAAAGAAATTAAGTTAATTATAATGATAAATTATTATAGCGGATTGAATAAAATTAGTTAAATATAATATAGTAGGTACAATAGAACCATAGGATTTAGAAATATTCTATGGTCCTATTTATAATTCAATTAGAAATATCTATTATCAAATAAGTTTTGCTAGTAGAGTCGATACGGTGAACCGTATCATAAGTAGTGGACAAGCTATGGGTTATAGGATAATGTTTAAGGGGTTATCATAAACTAGAATTAAATGATATAATATGTATAAGTAGGAAAGGGTGTAGCTAAATTATTTAAATCTAGAAAGGTGGATAAGTATGGCATATCACGAGTTTGGAATTATGGAAAATGCCCCAAAAAATACCAAAGATTTGATAAATATGAACCTGAAAAATTTGAACTTATTAAAATAAATGATGATTTTATCGAACCGCTATTGCCAGAATTTCAGTGTATTTGCTGTTATTGGCATACACTAAAATGTCCAGGAATGAATCTTGCATATTGTGGTATAACACTTATACCACCTGAATCAGTTGATTCCTTTATATCTATTTTTAACAAACACTATAAAGAACCATATAATGAAATAATTGCATTGTTTGAAAAAACCAAGATAAGAGATAAATATGTTATCCATTATGGGATTTAGGCTAGAATTAATAGTACAATTTGTAGCTGTCTATATGGCATATAATTTATAAAATTTTCATTAATAGATTTAGGTGCAACGAAATATAATTTGGGGGAACAAGGTATATGAATAAAAAACTAATAAAATTTTTAATGCTCATATGCAAAGTTTGTCCAATGGAAATTTCCTCATGTTTGGGAACAATATGAAAAAGGAAATAATAAATATATTAATATAGATTAATTCCATATAAAGACTATTGAAAAGATTTAAGGGGGATAAATGGATGAAATATATGACATTTAATAACTCATGCTCTTATGCTGGTGTAGCTAATATGCTTGAAGATTTTAATATTCATATAGAGGATTATGAATTAGCAATTGAAATGAAGGTACCTTTTATATTTAAATATGATGAAAAGTGGGGACGATATATATCAGGTTCCATGCTTCAGGAGGATAAATATTTCAATTATTATTTGCAAAAGTTAGGATTAAGGTTTATAGAAAATGAATTTAATAGAGAAGATGCATTAATATTTTTACATAATCTAAATAATAAGGCAATGCTTGGTTTAAATATTAATGGGATGCATGCGGTAATTTATTGTGGAACCGAAAATGGAAAATATATTTTTTTAAATAATAGAAGAGAGGATTCAAATGAACCTAAATATTATAAATATGATTTTAGTGAACTTAGGAAAAAAATGAATCAAAATGTTGCTATAGGCTATATAGAAAAAGATATTGGAAATTTAAGGTTTGATATAAAAGAAGAAATGGAGAACTCCATCTTATATTTGGAAAAGTATAGGAGTGAAGTTAAAAATTTTTGTACCAAGGGACATGATGTAAGTTCATTAAAATGGGCCATGAATTCGCTTTTTCGAGCCTTGTTTTTAGATGTATACTCCATGATGGATATTATAGGAGAAACAGAATTAGTTATATCAATAGCTAAGGTTCGATTAGATTACTTAAATGCAATGAATCTAAATAAAGCATTGAACTTATCAGAATATATTTCACTTAGTGAATTAAATAAAATAATAGATAGGTATAGAGAAATAATAGAATTGGAGATAAGTAATTCTTCCTATAATGATGGATATAACTTAAATAATCACATCAATCTCTAGATTATATAGTATTTATATTATATGTAGTAAATAATATGGTATAATAAATATATATTATATTATTTGAAAGGTAGTGATAGAATGGACACTGCTAAACAAATATTATTAAAACTTATAGATGAAATTCCAGAAAATCAAATACACGAAGTAATAGATTTTATAGGATATTTAAAAATAAAAAATGAGAGAGATATGTTTAAAGAGTTAGAAGAGGCAAGTAAAAGTAGCATGGACTTTTGGAACAATGACATAGATGACGAGGTATGGAATAATGTATAAGCAAGGAGATATATTACTAATTCCAATACCATTTACAGATTTGACATCCAGTAAAAAGAGACCTGTTCTTGTACTATCAAATGATGATTATAATTCTAAAACAGAGGATATAATAGTGTCTGCTATTACTTCGAATATTACATCAAAGGACTATAGCATATTTATTACTAATAGTGATTTGTTGGAAGGAAATTTAAAAGTGGATTCGGGGTAAAGCAATTTCAAACAAAGCAAAATCAGGGATATGTAGTTTTATTTTTTAAGACTAATCAATTTGAAGGAAATTTAAAATCCTCAAAAGAAGGTGATGTGTTTTGGATAGAAAAAGAGAATTTATGTGAGTATAAGCTAGCTCCTGATTTTTTAGATATGTTTAACATTTTTGAGTCTGATAATCTAAGCGAATTCTATTATTATAAGGAACATGGTAAATGGCAGAAGAAATTATTATAAATAAAAACTTTTATTCATCTAATATATTATTTACATTAACCTGAAAGGGAGGATTATTAGTGAGAAAGATTAGTTTAGTATCTTTCAGTGCTCGAAAGACAGGAAATTGCTCCTTAATGGCAGATTATATTATTAGTAAATCTTTAAATTATGAAGTGAAGTATATTTCTATAAATGATTTAGATATCCATGAATGCAAGAATTGTAATTATGAGTGTATGAGTGAAAGGTGCATATACCACAATGACGATGCTTATTTGTACTTTCAATCAACAAAAGAAGTTAATAGAATTATTTGGCTCGTTCCAATGTATTGTGGAAATCCATCTTCACTTTATTTTAAATTGAATGAACGAAGCCAAGATTTTTGGATGAAAAATGAATCTTATTACAATGAATTTCTAAACAAATTATTTATTATTGGTATTGGTAATATAGATAAAGGTAATCCATTTAGGCAAATTTTTGAATCAATGTATAATTGTTCTACAGTTTCTAGCTATAGTCATATACTTATTTTAGAAACACATAAGTATGGTCTAAATTCAATAAAAGATTCTCTTATTGCCAACCAAGCAGTAAAGGAACAAATTAATAAATTTCTAAGTTTATAAAATATAAAACTAGCAGCTTTATTATGATATAAATCTGCTGGTTTTATTTACCTGCTTAATTAATTTGTTGTTTTATTAGATACATCAACTATCAAATAAGTTTTGCGAGTAGAACCGATACGGTGAACCATACCATAAGTAGTGGACAAGCTATGGGTTATAGAATAATGTTTGAGGGGTTACTATTAATTAGGATTAAATGATATAATGTATATAAGTATAAAAATACGTCATAATCGAGGAGAAAATTATGAAGAAAATTCAAAGTGTGATATATCCTTTTTGGATTATTTTATCGTTTCTTATTTCTATTTTTTTAATGATAAAATTATATCCAAATTATATAAATAATGAATTCCCACTGTTTACAGATTTGACTTTATTATTATTTTTACCAGCATTTTTTATTTTTTCATATACATTAATACATTTATTAGGCAGTATATTGAGCAGTATAGTAGCGATAAGTAACAAATGGATATTATTAATACAAGCCTTTTTAATATTTATAGCTTTTATTATTTCCCTTAACTTTATGGAATTTAGTTTAGGCATTAGAATAATGATTTCAATTATTTTTATAATAATTAGTAGTCTACATTTTATCATAACAAGGATTTTATATAGAAAATATTCAAATCAAATCTAGATTCACATTCTTTATATTATGTTTAACATATAGCAAACTTTTATTAATAGGGTATAATAAATATATAACATACCATTTAAGGGATAGTGATAAGATGGATATTATTAAAAAGTGTAAAGATATTTTGATGGAATATGAAGATATAATTTTTGCTTATATCTTTGGTTCATATGTTTCAGGAAAGATGAGAATAGATAGTGATATAGACATTGCAATATATTTGAATAAGAAGATGGATATAAAGACATATCTTGAAATTAAAATGAATTTATCAGAAACTTGTAAAAAAGAAGTTGATTTAATTGTATTAAACGATGCTACTCCATTATTAAAATATCAAATTTACAAAAATAATATATTGTTGTTTACTCGTGACAAATCTATAGAAACCAGATATAAAGTGAAAACCTTATTTGAATATAGTGACATGAAAAGATATTTAGATTTATCTTATGATAGAACTATAGATAGATTAAAAGAAGAGGTGGAATCTAATGGTTGATGTAGAAGTAATTAAACAGAGATTAAATCAATTATCAACTTCTATAAATAAAATAGAAAGGTTTAAGGAAATATCCCTGGAAGAGTTTTTAAAGGATGATATTATACAAGATGTGGTAGAATATAATTTGTTTATAGCAATAAACATGATGATTGATATAGCAACTCACATTGTTGTAGATAATAATATGGGCAGTCCAGAAACATTAGGTGAAGCATTTAACATCTTAAATAAGGAGAAATATTTAAACGATGAGGAAACGAAAGTTTATAGGAATATGGTAGGTCTTAGAAATATATTGTCTCACGAATATATAAACATAGATAAAAAAATAATATATAGCATTTTAAAAAATAATTTAATTGATATAAAGAAATTTGTTATTTTTGTTAATGATAATTTTATTTAAGGATTAATATATATGCATTATAAAAGCAGTAGGTTTATTGTAGTTAAATCTACTGCTTTATTTATATATTTATTACTTTAATCTTAATTCTCATTATATTTTGATTGATAAATAAGTTTTGCCAGTATAACTGATAGGGTGAACCCTATCATAAGTAGGACAAGCTATGAGTTATAGGGGAGACCTTTGGTCTCCTGTATATGACTATTGTAAATTGTTATTTAATGGTATAGTAAGTATAAGTAGGATTATATGTAGTAATAAGATAAGGGTAGAAAGAGGTGGACAATATGCTCCAAAGGTTAAATATTATTCTAAATTCTGTAATTGGCTCATTTATTGGCGTATCTATAGCTCATTCTATATATAGATATTTTGACTATATAAATCATCCTGATTTATATGAAATTCAGTCAGCACCTTGGTATACAAGCATCCAAATATATGGATTAGCTGTTGCATTGATTGTATTTATTGCTATTATTATCAAGTTCTTAATAAAAAAGAAAATGCGAAGCATTTAGTCATGAGTTCATAGGCCTATATGATGTATTATTTCTATTTAACGTACAGTGATAGATTTAGGTACAACAAAATATAATTTGGGGGAACAAGGTGTATGAATAAAAAACTAATAAAATTTTTAATGCTCATGGCTTATTGTATTCCATATGGATATCTAGCTATAAATGGTGATGCTACTTCTGGAACAATGATATTCTATGGATTTATGATAGCAGGTTTTGGAATTCTTTGTGGCACTGCTATTAGGACAAATAATACTATTATACTTATTATTGGAACATATTAAGTTTTATTTCTTCATATTTTCTTATTTTAAGAAAGCTGCCATCAGAAGAATGGGGCTGGTATTTCAAACCCTTTACCCCTGGTGGTCTTTTAGTACTAATAACAATTATTTCTTTCATAATACAGATTGCATCTATAATTATAGTAAAGATAAGAAAAGCTAATACAAATTCAGGCAATGTGTAAAAAATAATGATATAATATATGTAAGTTAATATCTCCTAAGATATCTATAAAAGGAAGGAAGTGTTAATAATGAGTCTTATTTCTAAGCTAAATGAGGACCGAAGTCTAAAGATACCAGAAGAAATATTAAAAAAAGCAGGATTGAGACCAGGTGCTGAAATTATATGGCTATATGACGAAGAAACTAGGCAAATCTTATTAATGGAAAAGCCAGATAATTTTGCAAAAGTTATGAGAGGATTGGGAAAGGAATTATGGAACAATATTGACACTAATGAATATATAAAAGAGGAAAGAGAATCGTGGGAATAAACAATAATCTATCAATTATTGATGTGGATTATAAAATTGCAGATATAGCATCAAGGATTAGAGCTAATTATAATATTAAAACTCCAGATGCGATAATTTTAGCTACAGGTATATCCATGAATGTTGATTGCTTTATTACAAATGATATTAAATTAAAAAATGTATGTAGTCAAGAGAATATAGAAGCAATAATTATAGAAGATATAGAGGATTAAACAGCAGGTTTATTATGTTAGAAAACTTACTGGTTTTTATTTTTATTATTTACAATATTATTACAATTATTGGAAATGACTTATAATTTTTATAATCATGATAAAATAATGTTAAGGAGATGATGAGCGTGAAAAGTATAGGAAAGTACTTGAGTCTTGTATTGATATTAGTTGTTTTGTTAAGCATTCCAGTAAATGCACAAGGTCACAAGGTCAATGTTATATTAGATGGAGCTGGTGTAGATATGGAAACTATCTTAGAAAGTGATAGAATCTTCGTACCCGTTGAGGCTCTGGGCGAGAAGTTGGATTTTAAAGTAGAGTATGTTGACAATCAGATTTATATAATAAAAAATAATGCTAATATATTATTAACTATAAACTCTAATATGGCTATGGTGAATGATGAAGAGTTAGAATTGGATGTTAAGCCATTGCTAATAGATAATAATATCTTTGTTCCACTTAGATTTGTAGCAGAAAGTATGGGAAAGGATGTTACTTGGGATGGAAGTAATTATAATGTATTGATTGGAGAATTCAATCAAGAAGCAAATATTGAAGATACATTTATTTATTTCAATGAAGAATATGGATACACTCTAAGCTTTCCAAATTCATGGAAGGATGAAGCTATTATCGAGACAAAAGATGGGACTCTATATGTCTACGATAAGAAGACAGCAGAGAGATTTATCGAAGATGGATACGAAAGTTATGGACCAGTATTTGAAGTAAGACTTAGTGACTATTCATTAACTGCTGGGCTAACTTGTTCAGATGCTTATGTGCTTGACTATAGTGACGGAAAATATATTGAAGCATTATTTGGAAGCGATTTTCAATTCTATCCTGAAACGGTAGATTCATATAAGAAGATATATGATGAAGGGCTAAAGGTATTGGGTTCTTTTAGAAAGATTAATGCTGATTATGAATTTGTAGAGGATGATAAGGATAACTACGAAAGAGAAATAGAAGTACTATATGATATCTTAGAAAATTATGTACCAGAGAATATCTTTAAAAGAGACGAAATCTTTACTTACAGGAAACCAATACCAAATAGTAGCTTTTTATATATGAGGAATATGGAAAACGAAGATGAAGTGTCAATAAAAATCGAGTCAGAGTTTGATGAGAAGGCTAATCTAATAAGATATCATTTAAAGAATTACCATCATGAATTAGAAGAGAGTGAACTAACACAAGATAATGCCCTAAAATTAGCAAATGAATTTGTTAATAGGTATGTTGACAAATATATTGAATTAAATAGGATACCAGATTTATATCCAAGTCTATATGAAGAGGGTAAGCATGAGACGTATGGGGATAAGGATTGTAGATATGTTGTAGTAGTAGATTTAGTACATGGTTTTGTAGAGTACTATGGATTATTAGATGATTAAATGTATTAAGTAGATGAACATCAGTATATTTATGTGTCATATGTTAATTGATATAATACGGAGGAAAACATAATGGATTATTTAATAAATTTCATTATATTAGTACTGATATACTTTTTGTTTTTTTATAAAAAGTGGAATAAAAAGCCTAAAAAAACATTAATAATTAATACACTTATGTACACTTATATTGTAATGGTTCTATTTGTAACACTTATGCCATTGCCTATACCATTTTTAAATGGAACAAATAATTTATTTCTAGAAACTGTAAATCTTATTCCATTTAGGGATTTAAGGTTAAATTACTATGGTGCTGTTAGAGAAATATTTTTAAATATTATCATGATGATACCTTTCGGATTTTTATATCCAATTATAAGGAAAGTGGGTATTCTAAAAACAGTTACTGTGGTTTTTCTTTTTAGTTTAACGATTGAGAGTACTCAGTTATTAAGTGCATTTTGGGGAGGCTTAGCATCAAGGTCATTCGATGTTACTGATTTGATAACTAATACATTTGGAGGTTTAGTAGGATATTTATTTTTTAGTACTTTAAAGCCAATTATTTTTAAGATATTAAATGAACAGTAATTTTATAAACAATGTGGATTTATTACACATCGTTTATATTATATGTAATAAATAATATGGTATAATAAATATATATTATATTATTTGAAAGGTAGTGATAAAATGGACACTGCTAAACAAATATTATTAAAACTTATAGACGAAATTCCAGAAAATCAAATACATGAAATAATAGATTTTATAGGATATTTAAAAATAAAAAATGAGAGAGATATGTTTAAAGAGTTAGAAGAGGCAAGTAAAAGTAGTATGGACTTTTGGGATAATGACATAGATGACGAGGTATGGAATAATGTATAAGCAGGGAGATATACTGCTAATACCAATACCTTTTACAGATTTAACATCTACTAAAAAAAGGCCTGTCCTTGTATTATCAAATGATAATTATAATTATAAAACAGATGATATAATAGCGGATTGACCCCTTAATTTTGGACAAAAACTCACTAATACTTTCAATATCATAGTATTTTATTTTGCCCTTGTCTGATTTTACATTAATATTTGTCTTCATCAAGGGTAAAGGCTACGCCCCCGCTAAGGCGGGCCCCTGATTTCAGCTAAATATTAATGTGTAGTTATTTTAGGGCAAAATATCAAAGTTTTACTACTAGTGATTTTGCTGTACCTTCTAAGGTTTTATAATAAAATTCTGTTGGTGAAATATATCCTAGTGAGCTATGGATTCTAGTTTTATTGTAGAATTTAATATATTCAGATACTGCTTCATAAGCCTCAGCGTAACTATTAAATTCGGACCTTGACAAACATTCATCTTCTAATAGTCTATGAAAAGCCTCAATATGGGCATTTTTATTTGGAGTCTTAAATGGTATTCTTTCGTGTTCTAGTTTTAGTTCCTTGCAAGTATCTTGAAATTTATTGCTGATAAATTGTGGACCATTATCTGACCTTATAACTAAGTTAGTTTCTTTATTATAAAGCCCTCGCTTCATCAATGCTCTTTTAAGGGCTATAATTATGTTCTCGGTTTTACAAGATAAGCCTATGTGGTACTCTACTACATTTCTATCATATACATCTAAAAAGGAAGTTATATAGAAGAATCTATCTTCACCATGTATATAACCGTATTTAACATCTGTTTCCCACAGGGAGTTTGGCCATGTTATTTCTCTATTTTTAGCTATTTTTCTAGGATGCTTAGCTTTAATTTTTCTTTGAGGCCTTAAGATTTCAAGTTCTTTACATAATCTATATACTTTTTTCTTATTTATGATTAAATTAAATTTTCTCCTTAATAACACAGTTATTTTGTAATAACCATAGTACAATCCCTCTGTTTCTATGATTTCTAATATATATTCTTTTATTTGTTCATCACAAATGCGGTCGCCATCTTTATCAAAAGAATAACCAGGAATTGGTCTACCACCTTTATTCGTTATAATATCTTCATTTACATCTTCAGATTTAGCTCTTTTTTTAATGTTGTAATAATAGGTAGACCTACTTAAGCCTACAATTTTAAGGACAGTAACTGCGGTATATCCTAGATCAATCCACTTCTTTGCAATGTTAACTTTATCTTCTATTGTGGGTTCGTTTTTTTTAAAAGGTCTCTAAGGATGGCTATTTCTAAATCTTTTTCACCTAGTAATTTTTTCAATTGTTCATTTTCTTCTTCTAAAGATTTAGCATTAATATTATTGGAATAATTAGAACTTGGAATTAATCCATTTTGCTTCTTTGACTCCCTAACCCAGCGAGTAACAGTGCCAGGAACTAAATCGTGTCTTCTTGCAACTAAAGAAGCATTGCCTGTTTCTTCTACTTCCTTAACAATTTGACGCTTAAATTCTTCTGGATACCTTTTACCTTTCCCTTTCAATTTAGACAACCTCCTATTAATTTTTATTTTACTAAATTAGTGTGCGATTGTCCAAATTGGTTAGGGGGCTGATAGTATTGTACCACAGAGGATTGAAGTCCTCAATTTTCATTTAAGTTTACAGAGCGAAATAGTCTACCGGGAGGTTTTTTATGATTGATCTACAAAAAACGCTATTTTTAGCTTTTATATATTTATCTCCAATATCATTAGTGTTTTCAATTATATTATTTTTAACGAGTCTTATTCTTAAAATAAAGAATAGAAACTACAAAAAAGTATTTATAATAGGATTAATATTCTTGATGATTTCTATTTTAATTTTTATTATTCCAGCTATTATAATTGGATTCTTTGGAGTTGCTCCGGAGTAACGCAAGGTATAAAACATTCATTTAAGTACGAATTTCGTCAGTATTAATAAGACGCACTATTTATATTATATGTAATAGATAATATGGTATAATAAATATATTACATTATTTGAAAGGTAGTGATAGAATGGACACTGCTAAACAAATTTTATTAAAACTTATAGACGAAATTCCAGAAAATCAAATATATGGACTTTTGGGATAATGACATAGATGACGAGGTATGGAATAATGTATAAGCAAGGAGATATATTACTAATTCCAATACCATTTACAGATTTGACATCCAGTAAAAAGAGACCTGTTCTTGTACTATCAAATGATGATTATAATTCTAAAACAGAGGATATAATAGTGGCTGCTATTACTTCGAATATTACATCAAAGGACTATAGCATATTTATTACTAATAGTGATTTGTTGGAAGGAAATTTAAAAGTGGATTCATGTATAAGAGTGGATAAAATTTATACTTTAGCCCAAAATATTGTTATTAAGAAATTTGGCGAAGTTAATGAAAATGTTTTGAATGAGGTAAAGAGTAAAATTAATGAACTAATAAAATAACAGGAGATTCTCCTGTTATTTTTTCTTAATTTTATTTATGTTTTGAAATACCATAATATAAAAGGTTCTTATCTATTTACAATTAACTTAGGTTGAATATATCCTAAAAAAGAATATAATATAAGTAAAAGGAAGGTGAATATTTTATGAAAATTAATATAAATAATTTAGTATCTATTTCAGAAGCTAATCAAAATTTTTCTAAAGTAGCTAGATTAGTAGATGAAAATGGAGCTGCAATAATTTTGAAAAACAATGTACCTCGTTATGTATTAATAGAATATAGCCAATTGGAGAATGAAGAAACAATAGGTGATGAAGAAGTAGATGAAGTAGCTAAAAGAGTATTATCTAAACATATGAAGGCGTTTGAGGAATTAGCTAAATGAAAAGATTAACTAAAACTCAAATATTAAAAATGCATAGCCTTCTTATTTAAAAAAAGGTGGAAGCGATGGCGTTAGAGATGAATGGTTATTAGATTCTGCTTTAATTTACCATTCCAGAGTTTCGATAGACAAGCTATGTGTTATTGGAAATATTTATGGGGTTATCATAAACTAGAATTAAATGGTATAATATTGTATAAATAGAAAACTTGAAACAAGGAGTAAGCGAAGGAATGCTTAAAATTTTATTTGTTAAAGATAATAGGGCAATTGCATATTTATATAGATATCCTAGTAATATTGGTTATTATATTAATATACAAAGTGGTGAATATAATAAAGCAGATATAGATTATATGACTTATACTGTGGAAGAAAGAGAAGCTGGTAATTCTTCTGGCTCTCCTAGGACATATATGCATTATGAATTTATAGCTTAGGGAGTATTTATTTAAATTAGAAATATCTATTGTAAAGTAAATTTCAAATGTAAGTTTGTAACTATGAAAAATTTCAAATTATTATATATAGAAAATTATGGTATAATATACATACTTAATTATTATAAAAAATGAGGAGATAAAATGTTTGGAAAACTCGATAATTTACTAAAAAAACTTAGTGAATATCGGCCTCTTACAGAAGGAGAAACTAAAAGACTTAGAGATGAATTTTTAATAGACTTTACTTATAATTCAAATGCAATAGAAGGTAATACCCTTACACTACAAGAAACAGCACTTGTTTTACAGGAAGGAATTACTATAGATAAAAAACCATTGAAAGAGCATTTAGAAGTAATTGGACATAAGGAAGCATTTTTTTATATAGAAGAGATAGTAAAAGAAAAAATACCCTTATCAGAGAATATTATAAAGGATATTCATAGCATAGTTTTAATGGATAAGCCCCAAGATAGGGGGAAATATAGACGTATACCAGTTACTATTTTAGGGGCAGTACATGAACCACCTCAACCATATTTGGTGCCAGTATTAATGGAACGGTTAGTTGATGAATATAATAAAAGCATGAAGGATAAACATATAATTGAAAAAGTTGCATTATTTCATTTGCAATTTGAAACTATACATCCATTTATAGATGGAAATGGTAGAACTGGACGTTTAATTATGAATTTTGAACTTATGAAAGAAGGATACCCTCCTATTAATATCAAATTTAAGGATAGAAAAAGATATTATAATTGTTTTACAGATTTTCAATTAAATAATTCTAATCCTCAGATGTTAATAGAAATGATTGAAGAATATATACAAGAAGAGTTGGAAAGGTATATTTCAGTCTTAGAAATGGCAAATAATTTTAATAATGACTAGTTGATTGTAAAATAAATAAAGGCATCAGGTTTATGTAGTTAAACCTAATGCTTTTATTTTAGCAATCAATATTAACTATTAAACACATTCTATTTATTTTGCGAGTAGAACTGATACGGTGAACCGTATCATAAGTAGGACAAGCTATGGGTTATAGGATAATGTTTAAGGGGTTATGAAAACTATTATAAATTGTTATTTAATAGTATAATGTTTATATTAGGTGATGGGGGTATTCTATAATGAAATATAGAGTAGAAAAACATAATGAATTTATCCAAAAACATAATATTATGGGAATAGAATCTTTTGATTGTAATGGTATAAAAATTACAAGGAATTCTGTTATGGACATAATTTATCTTTCTAATTGGCAGAAATTAAATCATAGTCATAGACTCAAGAGTATTATCTGGATGTTTGAAATTCTAGTAGAAGAATATGAACTTAATGACTATCTTAAGGCATTGCTATTTATTCCTAAAAAGGGTTTTGAAACAGCTTTTGCTAATTATGATAAAGAAGAAAAAGTTATTTTTTTAAATCCAAACTATATTGAAACAAATAGTTTGTTTATAATATGGAACTTATTTCATGAAATAAGACATGCCATTCAATATAAAAATCAGGACTTGATATCTCAAGGCTATATCCCAATGGATGATTTTTATAGAAGCTTTCGCTATTATTTTACCTACGATGGAACCGCATATCTTTTTAACAATGATGAGGAATTTCAATATAAAATAAAACAAGATGAAGACTTTTGTATTGAATTATACTTGAGAAATCCCATGGAAATGGATGCAAATAAATTTGCCTATAAAGAAATGGAAAATATTATTAGAAAGAATATAGGCATTTTCGGTGATGATAATATAAACCTAATGGATTTAGAAAAAAATAAGCAGATTTTCTTTCCAAACTTCAAATTAATAACAGATGATATTGAGGAATATATTATTAAGCTTTGTCAGGCTTTAGCTGAACTTGCATATCAAAATTCTATGGGAATTATTGATAACCATATATTTAGACAAAAAGAAATGGAGATTTATTGGGCAATAAATCAGGTGTTAGAGAAAAATAATAAGGTTAAATTATCTTTTGACTTAGAAGAATTGCTATTAGTAGGGAATTAGAAACAAAACTTACTATTTTATACAAACTGGTTCTATTAATATGATATAATAGTGTCAATACATTACTATATAGGGTGGTAACTATGGAATTAAAGAAACAGTTAGAAGATAGAATTTTTGATATGGAGAAAGTTGCTATAGCTTTTGATATTGAACCTTTCGACATATATTTTTTAGGAGGGGCTGCCTGTATATTAGGAGAATATACTGAAAGGGCCACAAGGGATTTTGATTTTATAGATTTAAATTATCCTTCTAAATTAGGGAGAGTTTTTGTACAATTAAGGGATTTCGATATGTTAGAATATGAAAGCACTATAATATCACCTAAATATAAGGAAAGAGCCATAAAGCTAAACAAATTTAAATATTTAAATGTATATTTATTGTCCCCTGAAGATATAATTGTAAGCAAAATAATCAGACTAGAACAAAAAGACATAGAGGATATAGATGAACTTATAGATATATCTGATAAAGAATTAATAAATCAAATTATAGATGAGGTATTGTTGAGAGATAATTTATATGAATCTAAAAAAAATCAATTTATAAAAAGATTACCACAGTTTAGGGAGAGATACTATGTATAGAATAGTATGTGAAAGCTATGAAAACTATAAAAGTGATTTTTCACCCAATAATACTGATGATTATAGATATAAAATTACTGAACCCCTAGAATTAATATTAGACTTATCTTTATATGAAGAGGAAAAAAATAATAATACTATTAATTATCAGAAATTGGAGCATTTTATATATTTATTGAAGAAGAATATTCATGAATATCCTAATTTTAAATCACTTTTATGGAGTTTAGAATCAAGGGGTATCTATGGTAGGGATTATGGTGTACTAAGTGAAGAAGAATTTTCTGAATTACAAAAGATTGTAAATATGTTTCTAAAATTATCATATTGGGGATAGGGGCATAAAAGGATAATAAGTTAATTTTTAAAGTTTTTAATAATATTAGAACAGAAGCATTAGGTTTATGTGATAAAACCTAATGCTTATTTTTATCAGCCTATATTAACTACTAAACATATCCTATTCATTTTGCGAGTGGAGTTGATACGGTGAACCCTATCATAAATAGGACAAGCTATGGGTTATAGGATAATGTTTGAGGGGTTATCATAAGGTAGAATTAAATGGTATAGTAAGTATAAGTAGAATTATGTGAAGTAAGCAGGTGTAAAAAGAAGGAAGTGATTTGAATGTTTGTATTTCTTTTAGTGATGAATTCTTTAATTCCAGTTACGATGATTATATTTGGAATCTTATGGAAAAGTCATCCACCTAAAAGCATAAATTGGGCATATGGATATAGAACTTCAATGTCTATGAAAAATAATGAAACATGGAAGTTTGCTCATGCACATAATGCTAAGATTTGGAGATGGGTTGGAATCATCTGGTTAATAATTTCTATAGTTGTAATGTTTTTATTTAAAGATAATTATGAGGTTATATCTATATGGATTACCTTTATTGGATTAGCAATAATGATTTTATCATTAATACCAACTGAAATGGCACTTCGAAAAAGATTTGATAAGAACGGGAATTTGAGATAGTACGCACTTTTTATAAAGTATGAGCTTATCCAGTCAGAACCAAATCTTTCGAAATATGAAAATAAATGGTGGCAATAAAATAAAGGAGTTGTGATGTATGGCATTTGGCATTGCTCTTACAATAGCTGCAATTATCGGTATAATCTATGGAATAATTAATAGAAACAAGCCTTTAGGAATGATTTCCATAATTATATTAATTCTGATTATTGCTGTATGGATATATTTCTATAATAACCCTTATTAAAGTTTAGGTTTAAAAATTATAATTTTGTGACTCATTTTTTATATTAGATGTAGTTTATGTAGATTTATATTTACATAGTAAATATTTTGAGGAGGTTAAAGATGAGAAAGGCTTATCTGGATATAACAGAATTGACAGAAAAAGAAGCTATAAGTATATTTGTAGGTGATGATACTGAGATTATATTAGCAGGAACCACAATCTATTCTATGGATGTTAATCTAAAAAAAGATTATCAAAAATATGCTGACAATTATGATATTCAATTTATATTTGACGACTGTATCACAAATGTAGAATTTTATACAATTCCCCAGGTAGATATTATGGCGATAGATAGCATAGGTGGATATATAGGAACAATTGGGCAGCAATGTGACATAGAGAGTGATGCACCAATTTGTTATATCAGCAGTGAATTGGAATGCTTTATAGTTGCTGAAAATGGAATAGACTTTCTAAAAAATATGGAATCTTGGAAAGAGAACCTAAAGTTTTATGATAAGGTTAGATTTTATCTTTCAAAAACGGAAGCTGAAAAAGAATTGGAATTTATAGATTTACCTATAATCAAGATAGATAAAAATAATAAATAAAAAAATTTTAATTCTTGCACATCATTTATATTATATGTAGTAAATAATATGATATAATATATAATAATTTTTTATTAGTATTTTTAAAAAAAAGTATTATAAATAGGGAGGGGAGAATCATGACCCTTGCAAAAAAAATTGAAAAAATATTAAAAGATGAGCTAAGGCCAGAGAATATTAAAACAGTTATTGACTTGGCTGAGTTTTTAAAATTTAAAGAGACCCAAGATAAATGGAATGAAATAAATGAACTAGAACATGAATATATAACTGAAGAAGAACGTCTTCATTTGGAAGACATTAAATTAAAAGGTGAATTTATTGACCAAGATGACCTTTTGAAAGAACTAGGGATTAATAAAAATGAAATATAATATTAAATATGAAAAAGCTTGTCTTAAGTATCTAAAAAGGCTAGATAAAAATACTCAATTGAGAATAATTAAGGCTATAAACCAACTCCCGTCTGGGGATGTTAAAAAGCTACAAGGGGATACTGAAGATTATATGCTGAGAGTTGGTAAATATAGAATTGTATTTAGTAAAGATGAAAAAAACTTAATTATAAATATTATTCAAATTGCATCTCGAGGAGAAGTTTACAATAGATAATAAATTAAATTCATAAGTTTTTAATAGTGTTGTAATATAAGCAGTAGATTATTTTTATAATAAATCTACTGCTAGTGATATAATATTTATACTATATGCCAATGAAAATTATAGTTGTTTAATAGTTGAAAATAAAATGATATATCTATTATAATATTAACTAGCAATGGAGGTTGAGGATATGGAATATATATCTGTAATTTTAATAACTTTTCTATTTACTATTTTTAATAAAAATATTAGTGCATTACAACGTGACCAAAAACGTATAGAATCAAAACTAGATAGAATTATTGAGCATCTTGGATTACCTGAACCATCTAAAGAGAAAATAAATGATGAGTTAAAAGATGAGCTAGTAAAACTTATTGAAGCAAATAAAAAAGTTAAAGCAATAAAAAGGTTAAGGGATGTTACTGGAATGGAATTAGTTGAAGCAAAGGATTATGTAGATAGTTTATGATAAACATTAAGAATTATTGTGGGAAATAAGTCTTGGATAAGTTGAAAAGGTTTAAATATTCAAGGCAAGATAAAGTGATTCAGTATATATTGAACGCTCAGGAGTGAAGAATCAGATATATCAGTTTTATAAAACCAGTAGGTTTATTATGGTGAAAACCTACTGGTTTTTTGGTGTTTTTTCTACTTAAATTTATTTTTCTTTGATACATCAACTACCAAATAAATTTTGCGAGTAGAACCGATACGGTGAACCGTATCATAAGTAGGACGAGCTATTATACTATATAAACGCAATCTTTCTTGTGTTCATATAGTATTAATATTAAAGGTGCTGATATCTTTGGATTTGAAAGAGAATGTTACAAATATTATCAATCAATATTCTGATATGGTTTATAAATTAGCTTTAGCAAGAACAAAAAACAAGTCAGATGCAGAAGATGTATTTCAGGAAGTATTTATTAGATATATGAAAAATTATCATAAAATTGTTTCTGATGAACATTGCAAGGCATAGCTCATAAGAACCACAATGGAAGATGAATTTTATCTTGCAGATGGAAGCACAGTTAAATCTGATTTTATGAATATGACTTATGGTAGTTATGGTTTTTAGGTGCTGATGGATACACTGTTTATATTTGCAATAACAGGGGTAGATGGGTCACCTTTATTTATTGGAATTATTAATAATCCAAATATAGAATAATAGTTTACATTATATGTAATAGATAATATGATATAATAATATTACTATATAAATATAGGGTGGTAATTATGGAATTAAAGAAACAATTAGAAGATAAAATCTTTGATATGGAGAAGGTCGCTATAGCTTTTGATATTGAACCTTTCGACATATATTTTTTAGGAGGAGCTGCCTGTATATTAGGGGGATATACAAAAAGAGCCACAAGGGATTTTGATTTTATAGATTTAAATTATTCTTCTAAATTAGGGAGAGTTTTTGTACAATTAAGGAACTTCGATATGTTAGAATATGAAAGCACTATAATATCACCTAAATATAAGGAAAGAGCTATAAAGCTAAACAAATTTAGATATTTAAATGTATATTTATTGTCCCCTGAAGATATAATTGTAAGCAAAATAATCAGGCTAGAACAAAAAGACATAGAGGATATAGATGAACTTATAGATATAGCCGATAAAGAACTAATAAATCAAATTATAGATGAGGTATTGTTGAGAGATGATTTATATGAATCTAAAAAAAATCAATTTATAAAAAGATTACCGCAGTTTAGGGAGAGATACTATGTATAGAATCGTATGTGAAAGTTATGAAAACTATAAAAGTGATTTTTTACCTAATAATACTAATGATTATAGATATAGAATTACTAAACCTTTAGAATTAATACTAGATTTATCCTTATATAAGCAAGAAAAAAACAATAATACTATTAATTATCAGAAGTTAGAGCATTTTATATATTTATTGAAGAAGAATATTCATAAATACCCCAACTTTAAATCATTTTTATGGAGTTTGGAGTCAAGGGGTATTTATGGTAGGGATTATGATGTACTAAGTGAAGAAGAATTTTCTGAATTACAAAAGATTGTAAATATGTTTTTGAAATTATCATATTGGGGATAATCATTGTAAAGTAAATGTGATATTTAGAGTTAATAATAAAAGATTATACAGAATAACCGAATAAACCAGTAGGCTTATTGTGATAAAAACCTATTGGTTTTTTGTATATTTTCTACTTAAATCTATTTTTCTTTGATACATTAATTACCAAATAAGTTTTGTGAGTAGAACTGATACGGTGAACCGTATCATAAGTAGGACAAGCTACATGTTGTAGGGGAGACCTTTGGTCTCCTGTGTCTGACTATAATAAATTGTTATTTAATGGTATAATGTTAATATATATTAGGTATGTCATATAAGTAGAAAAGTGTTCACTAATAAGATTTATAATTTGTGAATTAAAAGAGGTGTTTTTTTGAAAATAGCAAAAGTTATATTTTCTTTAATAGTAATTATATCAGCAGGTGTTGTTATAATAATAAAATCACCTTATGAACCAAGACTGAAACCTTATATGATTATAGTATTACTTCTTATTAGCATAATTGACGGAAGAGTATTTACTAGACAAAGAGAAAAAGATAAAGATACTACAACATTTTTGATAAAATTTATTGCACTTATAGGTTTACTATATTTATTATTATAAATGTTAGATAATATATAAATAATATGATACCTTTTATATAGGGAGATGATAGAGTATGGGAAAAGATTTAAACGAAAATTTTAGGGATATTATTGAGGAAAATAAAAAGAAAGAAGAAAGCAAAATAACTTCTTTTGATATAGTAATGGGCTTAATAATTGGAGGTTTTTTTTATTTTGGATATTACGTTTTAATGACAGACTATTTCAAGGTAAAACTTTTTAAATTTCCATATATTATAATTAGTATATATTTTGTAATTGCTACGATTCTATTTCCATATGTTAGTAAGAGAGTCAGTGTATGGATTGAAGGTAATAAGACTATAAGATTCATTTCAACCAGTAAGATAGCCATGCCATTTGCATATGTTTTTGCTCCTGTTATCTTCATAATTGATTTGTTTTAAGATTTAGAAACTAAAATATTTAGTAACGCTTCTTTTATAAAATGTTCATTAATAGATTTAGGTGTAACAAAATATAAATTGGGGGAACAAGGTACATGAATAAAAAACTAATAAAATTTTTAATGCTTATGGCTTATTGTATTCCATATGGATATCTGGCTATGAATGGTGATGCTACTTCTGGAACAATGATATTCTATGGATCTATGATAGCAGGTTTTGGAACCCTTTGTAGAACTGCCATTAGAACACATAATACTATTATACTTGTTATTGGGAACATATTAAGTTTTATTTCATCATATTTTTTTATTTTAAGAAAGCTACAATCAGAAGTATGGAGCTGGTATTTCAAGCCCTTTACTCCTGTTGGTTTTTTAGTACTAATAACAATTGTTTCTTTCATAATACAAATTGCATCTATAATTATAGTAAAGGCAAGAAAAACTAGTACAAATTCAGACAATGCGTAAAAAATAATGATATAATATATGTAAGTTAATATCTCATAAGATATCTATAAAAGGAAGGAAGTGTTAATAATGAGTCTTATTTCTAAGCTGAATGAGGACCGAAGTTTAAAGATACCAGAAGAAATATTAAAAAAAGCAGGATTGAGACCAGGTGCTGAAATTATATGGTTATATGACGAAGAAGCTAGGCAAATCTTATTAATGGAAAAGCCAGATAGTTTTGCAAAAGTTATGAGAGGATTAGGAAAGGAATTATGGAACAATATTGACATTAATGAATATATAAAAGAGGAAAGAGAATCATGGGAATAAACAATAGAGAAACTATATTACTGGATACTAATTGTTTTATATATTATTTTGAAGATAATCCTAATTATGCAGATAAATTGGAGAAAATTTTTATAGAGATACAAGATGGTAAAAATGAAGCTTTTATGTCAATAATATCTTTTATGGAAATACTAGTAAAACCTAAAAAATATAATAATGTCTTTTTAGAAAATAGGTATAAATTAATATTGTCCAATTATCCAAATCTATCAATTATTGATGTGGATTATAAAATTGCAGATATAACATCAAGGCTTAGGGCTAATTATAATATAAAAACTCCAGATGCGATAATTTTAGCTACAGGCATATCTATGAATGTTGATTATTTTATTACAAATGATATTAAATTAAAAAGTGTATGTAGTCAAGAGAATATAGAAACAATAGCTATAGAAAATGTAGGGGATTAACCAGCAGGTTTATTATGTTAGAAAACCTACTGGTTTTTATTTTTATTATATACTTATCATCAAATAAGTTTTGTGAGTAGAACTGATACGGTGAACCATACCATAAGTAGGACAAGCTATGCGTTGTAGGGGAGACCTTTGGTCTCCTGTGTATGACTATGACTATAATAAATTGTCATTTAATGGTATAATGTATGTATAAGTAATAAAATGTGTCCTGGTGAGTATAGTAGAAGGATGATAAAAGTGATTATTGAAATAATCTTTGTAGTATTTTTCATTTTATTAGGTATAATTTTTTCTTTAGGAAATGGTTCCTTTTTAATTGCTGGTTTTAATACTATCCCTAAAAAAGACTAAGAAAAATATAACGTTATTTCACTTTGTAAGTTTATAGGGAAAGTCATGTTTATCGCTGCATTTTCTATATTATTATTTATTTTAAGTGATGTTTTACAATCAAAAATCCTGTATTATATAGGTATAATATTAATTTTGTTCACTACTATTGTAAATTTGTTTTTCATCGATATTTTAGTAGATAGCGAAAAGATTCCACTTATTTTTTGATACAGGTGCTTCAATTACAGCAATTAGCGAATCAGTAGCTAATAGTATTGGAGCATTGCCTTCATCTGATTCGATAATAGTAGGAGGAAATACAGGAAGGACAGAAAAAGTTACTAAGGGTACAATACCTATGCTTCAAATTGGAAATAACACTATTAAAAATATAAGTGTAATTACTGTACCAGATAATCAATTAGATTTTGGCTTTGATAAAGAAGGAAATAAGCTATCAGTAAATGGCTTTCTTGGTTGGAATGTTATTAATAAATTTAAATGGATGATTAATCCTCTAATTTTCAACTTCTATATTTCAGTTAGAAAAATTAAAATATTCTTATTGCTTATTTTTATATTATATGTAGCAAATGGAGGTATAAATAAGTGAAATATCCATTTGATTGTATAAGCGAATTTATAACTGAAGGTTTACTAAAGTAGATAACACCATAGGTGTTTTCATAGAAATAATAAAAAAGGAAGTGGTCGTTATGATAAAAATAACAGCTAAGCGTGTAAGGAGGGTTCACGCCCTATAAACCCTCCAAATAAATTTAATGGAGGAAAGTATGAGAATTCAAAAGGATAATATTGTAATTAGAAGTGCTACTATCGATGATGCTATTCAATTAAACAAGTGGTGGAATGATGGTAGGGTTATGGAACATGCAGGTTTTCCCAATGGTTTGATGGAATCTTTAGAAGATACTATGAATAATATCAGAAGCTGGGAAGGCAAATTAAGCCAGCTTTGTGTGATAGAAATTGATGGCAAACTTGTAGGGGAACTAAGTTATAGGATTAAAGATGATAATGTAGCATATCCTGGATGGAAAATATGTGATTTTAGTTACCAGAATCAAGGATATGGGCCTAAAATTATCAGAATGTTATTTGAATTCCTTTTTACAGATGAGGTCATAAATTCCAAATTTCCAATAGAGAAAATTATTTGGGATACAATGCTTGATAACGAAAGGGCTCAATATGTTTATGAAAATAAAATTGGGGCTCGGAAAGTTGGAGTAAGAAAAGGCTGTTGGAAAGACCAAAATGGTCAATTGAGAACTGCTGTTGACTATGAACTTAGTAAGGAGGACTTCTTTAATGCTAGATGATAAAGGTTTTGATTTATGGGCAGATGGTTACGAAAAAAGTGTTCAGTTAAATGAGGAGGACAATGAATATCCATTTGTAGGATATAAAGATGTTTTAGGTACTATTTACAATATAGTTCATAGAAAAGAAAAAGCAAAAATATTAGATATTGGATTTGGTACAGGAGTATTGACGAAAAAACTATATGATGATGGATATAAAATATATGGTATTGATTTTTCACAAAGAATGATAGAAATAGCAAAAGAAAAAATGCCTTTAGCTAAACTATTTCAATATGATTTTTTTAAGGGTTTACCTAAAGAACTTGAAAGTATACAATTTGATTATATTATAAGTACCTACGCAATGCATCATTTGGAAGATGAAGATAAAATTAAATTGATTAATAAACTAGAAGAGTATATCTCAAGAGATGGTAGAATTATTATTGGAGATGTAGCTTTCCAAACAAGGGAATTGCTAGAGCAGTGTAAAGCAAAGTATGAAAATTATTGGGATGATGAAGAAATATATTTTGTATTTAATGAATTGAAAGAATTTTTTCCTAAAGAAGATATTAGTTTTACAACTATATCCCATTGTGCAGGAATTATTCAGCTTAGAAAATTGTCATAGCCTAAATTCATATAGAAAAGGCTATATTTAATAATCTTGCAATTAAAACACTAGGTTCTAGGTGATGAAGCCTAGTGTTTTAATTTTAACTATTAAATACATTATATTTATTTTGCTAGTAGAACTGATACGGTGAACCATACCATAAGTAGGACAAGCTATGGATTATAGGATAATGATTAGCTTATTAGAAACCATTTCTATAAATCTTTATTTAATGATATAATATTTGTATTATTCAATATATTGACAATTTATGTTAAGGAGGTGCAAGATGTTTTTTAATACAACTGATTTGAAAAACAAAGAAATTTATTTACATTTATATAAAACTGCTGATGAAAATATAGAAAAGGGATATGTTCCTGCATATTATTTTAAAATTATGAGAAGTATAGATGATATTGAAATAGGGCAGTGTGATTTGAGGATTGGGCACAATGATAATACAAAATACGGTGGAAATATAGGATATGAAATATATAAATCTTTCAGGGGAAATCATTATGCCGGGAAGGTCTGTAAATTGTTATTTTTATTAGCAAAGAAACATAAAATGAAAGAGATTATTATTACATGTTCACCAGAAAATATTGCATCTAGAAAGACCTGTGAATATTGTGGAGCTGAGTTAGTTGGTATTATTGATGTGCCACAGTGGCATGAGCTTTATAAAAGTGGGCGAAAGAAAACTTGTCAATATATTATAAGATTAGATAAATAATAATTATAATAATATGGGCATTAATATGCAACTATACATAAAAAATTATTGGTATATATACATACTTAGTTATTATAAAAAATGAAGAGATAAAATGTTTGAAAAACTTGATGATTTATTATAAAATTAACTAACAATGGAGGTAGAAAATATGGAATATATATCTATAATTTTAATAGCCATTCTATTTACTATTTTTAATACAAATATTAATGTATTACAGCGTGATCAAAAACGTATAGAATTAAAACTGGATAGAATTATTGAGCATCTTGGATTACCTGAACCATCTAAGGATAAAATAAATGATGAGTTAAAAGATGAGCTAATAAAACTTATTGAAGCAGATAAAAAAGTTAAGAGATGTTACTGGAATGGAATTAGTTGAAGCAAAAGAGTATGTAGATAGTTTATAATAAAAATTAAAAATTATTGTGGGAAATAAGCTTCAGATAAGTTGAAAAAGCTTAAATATTTGAGGCAGGATAAAGTGATTCAGTATAGATTGAATTTCCACAAATGAAGAATCAGATATATAAGTTTTATAAAGCAGTAGGTTTATTATCATGAAAACCTACTGCTTTTTATATACCTCCTATTAATTAAAGTTAATTTTTATTGTATATCTACCACCAAATAAGTTTTGCCAGTAGAATTGATATGGTGAACTCTATCACAAGTAGGGACATTTAGGAGTACTATATTATTTCAAAGAGATAGGTCTATTATATCTAGGCATATAAATAATATATATGAAGAAGAATTAGATAGGGATTCAACTATTGCAAAATATGCAATAGTTCAAAGCGAGGGAAATAGAGAAGTTAAACGAGAAGTAGTATATTATAATCTGGATATGATTATTGCTGTATGGTACAAGATTCGTTCCTGCGAAGGTAGATTATTTAAAAAATGGGTTACATCTGTATTGGGTGAATAAGCTATTTTTTATTATATAAACGCAATCTTTCTTGTGTTCATATAGTATTAATATTAAAGGTGGTGATATTTTGGATTTGAAAGAGCATGTTACAAATATTGTCAATCAGTATTCAAATATGGTATATAAATTAGCCTTGGCAAGGACTAAGGACAAAGCAGATGCTGAAGATGTATTTCAGGAGGTTTTTATTAGATACATGAAAAATTATCAAAAAATTGTTTCTGATGAGCATTGTAAGGCATGGCTTATAAGGACTACAATAAATTGTAGCTACGATATATTTAAATCTCCATGGTTAAAAAAAACAGTTTCTATGATAGATAATCTAATATTTAGTATTGAAGAAAGAAGTAATGTATATTGCAGTGTATTAGAATTGCCCAAAAAATATAGAACAGTGATCCATCTTTTTTACTATGAAGATATGTCTATTAAAGAAATAGCTGAGGCACTTGGGATAAAAGAAGGGACAGTGAAATCCCAATTACATAGGGGAAGAAATATGTTAAAGGAATCTCTGAAAGGGGAGATTGATTATGTTTAGAAAATTATATAGAGAAGCAAATAATGATATTAAAGTGGATAAATCTATAAAAGAATATACCATAGAAAAGATGCTAAATACAAATGTAAATAAAAGAAGATCTAAAAATATTTTTAAATTTGCTATACTAATGGTAGCTATGGTAGTAGTTCTATATAGTTTCTTTAATAAGAGTAATAGAATGGATATCTATGCCATAGCAGAACCAACGTATCCAACAAAAATTAAATTTGATGATTTAGATGAAAAGATAAATAGAAGAGAAGATATAGATGAAAGTTTCTTAAAAAACCTTAAGGATTTTTCAATTAAATCTTCTTCATTAGTACTAAGGGAAACAGACAAAGATACAAATAGTCTTTATTCTCCAATAAGTTTATATATGGCTTTATCTATGGCTTCTGAAACCGCTAATGGAGATACTCAAAAAGAGATTTTAGGAGCATTAAATATGGATAATATTGAAATGGTAAGAAGTGAAACGGGGAAATTATTTAGAAGACTTTATTATCATAATGAAATAGGAAAACTAAGTCTTGGAAATTCTTTATGGCTAAACAAAGATGTTGAATTTAATAGTGATTTACTAGATTTACTGGCAAAAGAATATTATGCTAGTTCTTTTAGTCTAGATTTTAATGATAAAGAAAGCCCTAAAAGGATTAGCAAATAGGTATCAGAACAAACAGGTGGGAAGCTTGGAAATAATTCTGACGATTTTTCCTTTAATTCAGATGATGTAATGACATTGATAAATACTATATATTTTTATGATGAATGGGTAGATAGTTTTAATGTTAAGAATACCATAGAAGATGAATTTTATCTTGCAGATGGAAGCACAGTTAAATCTGATTTTATGAATATGACCTATGGTAGTCACAGTTTTGTAGGTGTTGATGGATATACTGTTTCTTATCTTAATTTAAAGAATAGTAGTCAAATGGTATTTATTTTACCTGATGAAGGAGTATCTCCATATGATATTATATCAGATCCAGAATTATTGGATGAAGCTTTAAATTCATTATCAACAGATGAAATGCAGATGGGAGAAGTTATATTTAAGATTCCTAAATTAACTTTTCTTCAAGTCTTGAGTTAAAGGATATTTGTGAAACTTTAGGAATAGAAAAGGCATTTGAAATAACAGCAGATTTCACTAATCTTTCAAATACTAAACCCTTATTTATTTCAGGTATTAAGCAAAATTCAGCTATATCAATTGATGAGAAAGGAGTAGAAGCTACAGCTTTTACCCAAATAGATTATTGTGGAGAAGCACAGCCAGATGGAAAAGCTGAAATGATATTAAACAGACCTTTTATATTTGCAATAACAGGGGTAGATGGGTCACCTTTATTTATTGGAATTATTAATAATCCAAATATAGAATAATAGTTTACATTATATGAATTAGACAAGATGAAGACTTTTGTATTGAATTATACCTGAGAAATCCTATGGAAATGGATGCCAATAAATTTGTCTATAAAGAAGATAATATTGCAAAATATATTATTAAGCTTTGTCAGGCTTTAGCTGAACTTGCATATCAAAATTCTATAGGAATTATTGATAACTATATATTTAGACAAAAAGAAAAGGAGATTTATTGGGCAATAAATCGAGTATTAGAGAAAAATAATAAGGTTAAATTATTCTTTAACTTAGAAGAATTGTTATTAGTAGGAAATTAGAAACAAAATTTACTATTTTATATAAATTGGTTCTATTAATATAAAGGTTCATTCTACCTTATGAGTTAACTACTAAACATATTTTATTTATTTTGTTGGTAGAACTGATACATGGAGAACTCAATCTCATATTGAGAATGGTATAAAAAAGAAGTTTAAAAGATTTAGAGGTAATGGTGTAAGTTTGAAATTGCATACTTATTGAAATATAATAGGATAGGGACTATCGGAATTAACGCCTGTGAAAAAGCAGAGAACCAAAAGCTATGCTTTTGTGTGAATCGCTTTGTTTCTTTACCTAGATAGTAGATTACGAGGTCAATGAAACAGGAAATTGAAATTTTAGTAGTGATGCTATAAGTCGTCACTTCAGCGATGGGAGGCTCACGAAAGATTTTTAGGAGAAAAACATCTTCAAACCAAGCTTTTTACTTAATTCCTTTAATCCTTCTTCTATTTCTTTTCTGGTAAAATTATTTTCACTTAAATAATCATCGCTAAAATTGTTTATTTTTTCATAGAAGTCTAAAGCTAATTCTATATATTTTTTATTACCTGGATCTAAATTTTCAAATAATAAATTCTCCGCTTCATTTATTTTTCCTTGATTTAATAAAAAAAGCAATTCTTTATACAGATAATCAGTATCTGTATATTCTCCTGTATCTGGTAATTGGTAAATTGGTATATCTTTATTTAAAAATATTTTAGATAAAAATCTTACTAAATTTCTAATTTGACGCATTATATAATCTTGTTTATACATGAATATACCTCCATAGTGAAAATTTTTTCTTATTTCATTATATATCATATAATATATAAATTTAAATTACTATTTCTAGATGTATTGTTTGCAATCTATGCTATAATGTTGTATAAGAAATAATCTTTAGTTTGTAAATTTTTTAAAAAAGGAGAGAAAATGAAAAAGTTAAATAAAAAATCAAAAATTGTATTAATACTTATAATAAACATATTTATATTTAGCTTATCAGGTTGTGCTCAAATTAGGGACAAGCTTAAAACTATTAGAGGTGAATTAATAGGTATACATTTTACTATCTCAGCCTATGATCATTATGCAAATAAAACCCTAGAAGTAGATGGAAGTAAAGTAACAGTAGGAGTTTTAGAAAATGAAGCTAATATTGATCCATCATCTACAGGATATCAATCTGGAGTACTTGAAATAACTGTAAATGGAAAGCAAATGTTTCAAGTAGGAAATACTGTTATTTTTGCAGAAGACGGCTTAGATGTGGTTGAGGATTTTGAATTGCCTAGTGATATAACTGTAGGTAAAGGTGGAGGATTTGTTCCTATGGACAGGTTTATCAATAATATAAAAAATAAAATTGGGAAAGAAAAAACTATTATTATTTCTAGTCAAATGGGAATTCCTCTAGCTGTTTATCAAGGTAAAAATGTGTATGTAACAGTTCCTGATGATTTACCTAAGATGACAAGACTTAACATTGATGGGAAATCTTTGTATATTCATAGAGCCAATTATATAATTTTAGATACGGAAATGATGAAGTAAAAAGGGTTGATATATCAACCCTTTTTTTACGTTATAAACTAAAATATTTTAGTGGATAAAATTAAAGGCTTTGGAAAAAATAAAACTACAAAATAAATTTTAAATTAGAGGTGAAGAAATGAATAAAAAGAAGAAATTAGAATTTCCAACGGCTTTTACAGTTTTGTTCATTGTTTTAATACTAGCAGCAGCTCTTACCTATATAGTGCCAGCAGGGCTTTATTCTAAATTAGTATATGATAGTGAAATGGATGTTTTTGTAATAGAAGACCAAGAAGGGAATACTACCACAGTTTCAGCTACTCAAAAAACATTAGATAACTTAAATATTAAAATGGATATAAGTAAATTTAAAGATGGTAGTATTAGAAAACCTATTGCAATTCCAGATACTTATCAAAGAATTCCTCAATCGCCTCAAGGGATAGTATCAATTATAATGGCTCCAGTGCAAGGGATAATGGATACTGTAGATATAATGGTTTTTGTACTTATATTGGGAGGCATTATTGGATTAATTAACAAAACTGGTACTTTTGATGCGGCTATTGCTGCATTATCAAGGCGAACTCAAGGGAAGGAATTTTTCTTAGTAATAATTATTTTTTCACTGATAGCATTAGGAGGTACAACTTTTGGATTAGCGGAAGAAACTATTGCCCTATATCCTATACTAATGCCTATATTTATAGCCAGTGGCTATGATGCTATAGTTTGTATTGCAGCAATTTATATGGGTTCTTCAATTGGAACTATGTTTTCTACAACAAATCCATTTTCTGTAGTTATAGCATCTAATGCAGCGGGTATATCTTTCAATGAGGGACTTACTTTTAGAATTATATCATTGATTTTAGCTATGATTATAACATTAATATATATTTATTATTATGCAAAAAAAACTCAAAAAGATCGTAGAAATTCTCTAATTTATGAAGAAATGGATAAAATTGAAGAAAAATTTTTGAAGGACTATGACCCAGATAATGTGATCCCATTCGATTGGAGAAGAATATTAATTCTTATAATATTTTTAGTAGCTTTTCCAATTATGATTTGGGGAGTATCTACAGGAACTTGGTGGTTTCCTGAGATGTCAGCATTGTTTTTAGCAGTAGCTATAATAATTATATTTTTATCTGGGCTTTCAGAAAAGGAAGCTGTTAATACTTTTTTAGATGGAGCAGCAGACTTAATAAGTGTGGTATTAATTATTGGAGTTGCGAGAGCAATTAATATTGTTATGGACAATGGAATGATCTCTGATACATTGTTGTTTTATACTTCTTCTATAATTAAAAACATGAATACAGGAATCTTTGCAGCTGTACAAATGTTATTATTTAGTATTTTAGGTTTTTTTGTACCATCTTCCTCAGGATTGGCAACATTATCCATGCCAATTATGGCACCCTTAGCTGATACTGTAGGTATATCTAGAGCAGTTGTAGTATCTGCATATAATTGGGGTCAAGGTTGGATGGCTTTTATAACTCCAACAGGGCTTATTTTAGCAACTTTAGAGATGGTGGATGTAACCTATGATAAATGGTTAAAATTTATTCTTCCTTTAATGGGAATAATAGGAGTTTTTTCAATAGTAATGCTTGTTATTCATACGATATTGTAATATTATAATTATATATAGAATACTAATGAAAGGATGATTATATGGATAAAATTGTAGAAAGATTTATAAAATATATAGGAATAGATACTAGGTCTGATGAAAATTCTAGTACTTGTCCTAGCACTAAGGGTCAATTAGAGCTAGGTAAATTATTAGTAGAAGAATTGAAAGAATTAGGTATAGAAGATGCTAAGCAGGATGAAAATGGGTATGTATATGCAACTCTTAAATCTAATATAGATAAAAAGGTACCTACTATAGGATTTATTGCTCATTTAGATACTAGTCCAGATTTAGACGGGAAATGTATAAATCCAAGGATTTTTACTTATGAAGGAGGAGATATTAAATTAAACAACCAATATACTATGACTGAAAAAGAGTTTCCATATCTTAAAGATTTAGTAGGTAAAGAATTGATTACTACAGATGGAACTACACTATTAGGTGCAGATGATAAGGCAGGAATTGCTGCTATAATGAATGCTGTGGAATATTTGATTAATCATCCAGAAATAAAGCATGGAGATATTAAAATTGCATTTACACCTGATGAGGAAATTGGTAGAGGAGCAGATAAATTTGATGTAAAAGGATTTAATGCTGATTTTGCATATACTATAGATGGTGGACCTTTAGGAGAATTGGAGTATGAAAATTTTAATGCGGCTTCGGTAAAGATAGAAATTCAAGGTAAAAATGTACATCCTGGTACAGCTAAGGGTATTATGATAAACTCTTTAAGAGTAGCTATGGAAATTGAAAATATGCTACCAGTAAATGAAAAGCCTGAATATACAGAAGGCTATGAAGGCTTTTATTTATTGGATAATGTTAATGGCAGTGTAGATTATACTATAATGAATTATATTATTAGAGATCATTTTATGGAAAAATTTGAACAAAAGAAAAATTATATTAGGAATGTAGTAGATTTTTTAAATGATAAATATGGAGATATAATAAACATAGAAATAAAAGATAGTTATTATAATATGAGAGAAAAAATAGAATCTCATATGGAAATTATAGAGCTAGCTAAGAAATCTATGTTAGATCTTGGAATAGAGCCTAATATTAAACCTATTAGAGGTGGCACAGATGGAGCAAGACTTTCTTATATGGGATTACCTTGTCCAAATTTATTTACAGGAGGATATAATTTTCATGGAAGATATGAATTTATTCCAATAGAATCTATGAAATTAGCATCAAAATTAATTGTAAAAATTGCAGAAAATAATGTTAATAATAATTTTTTGATATAATGTTAAAAGTTTTATTGAACAATGATATTAAACATAATATTTTCAATATAACTAAAATAAAAAATATAGAAAGGGGGATATATTAATGTACAATGTTAGAGAAGTAACTAAGGATTTATATTGGGTTGGTGGGAATGATCGTCGCCTTACTTTATTTGAAAATATCCATCCTATTCCAGAAGGTATTTCTTATAATTCATATTTACTTTTAGATGAAAAGACTGTGCTTTTAGACACAGTAGATTGGTCAGTATGTAATAAATTTATAGAAAACGTAAAATATGTTTTAGGCGATAGACCTTTAGATTATATGATTATAAATCATATGGAACCAGATCATGCAGCATGTATAGGAGAAGTGATATTTCACTATCCAGATGTAAAAATTATAGGTAATAAAAAGACATTTACATTTATGGAACAATTTGGCTTCAAAGTAAATGGAAACTATATAGAAGTTAAAGATGGGGACACTATATCTTCTGGAGGACATGAATTTTTATTTATATCTGCTCCAATGGTTCACTGGCCAGAGACTATGGCAACTTTTGATACTACAAATGGAGTATTATTTTCTGCTGATGCTTTTGGAACTTTTGGCTCTTTAGATGGGAGATTGTTTAACGATGAAGTAGATTTTGAGAGAGAATTTTTAGTACCAGCTAGAAGATACTACACTAATATAGTAGGGAAATATGGACCTCAAGTTCAAACTTTATTAAAAAAGGCTAGTGAATTAGACATTAAATATATTTGCCCATTACATGGACCAGTATGGCGTACAAATTTGGATTACATTATTGATAAATATGAAAAATGGAGTAGTTATGAACCTGAAGAAAAAGGCGTAATTATAGTATATGGCTCAATGTATGGAAACACAGAGGCAGCTGCTGAGGACTTGGCTAGGAGATTAGTAGAAAAAGGTATGACTAATATAGTTATGTATGACGCTTCAAAAACCCATGTATCCTATTTAATTGCAGATACCTTTAAGTTAAGTCATATAGTTTTAGCTTCTTCAACTTATAATTTAAATATTTATCCGCCAGTAAGAGAATATTTATTGACTATGAAAGAATTAAATTTACAAAAACGTACAGTGGGTATAATTGTAAATGGGACTTGGGCACCTAGAGCTGGACAATTGATACCAGAACTTTTAGCTGAAATGAAAGATATGAATGTTTTAGAAAATAAGGTATTAATAAAATCATCCATGAAAGAGGAAAACATCGATGAAATGGATGCTCTTGCTGAAAGTATCATAGAATCTATGAAATAAATATTAAATATAAAATAAAGCCAACTTATTGCTTGCAATAAGTTGGCTTTATTAAACCAAATAATACAAGGACATTAGTTAAAAGAGTTAACGATAGATTAGACGAAAAGTATTCTATAAATAGCTACTAAAATGATATAATAAAATATAATAGTATAATTAAAAGGGGAATTTTAGATGAGGAAAAATATTTTAGCATTTATAAAATTATTTTTTGGTTATTTCGTATGTGCTGTAGGCATAGTAATGACTATAAATTCAAATTTAGGATTAGCCCCTTGGGATGTTTTCCATCAAGGACTATCAAAATTAACTGGCATTACAATAGGGAGAGCCCATATTTTAACAGGTGTTAGCATAGTGGCATTAAGCAGTATATTTGGAGAAAAGGTTGGTTGGGGTACCATATTCAATATGTTGTTTATAGGAATATTTATCGATTTTCTCATGTTAAATAATTTAATTCCCATATTCAACAAATTTTTACCTAGTTTAATTATGATGCTTTTAGGATTATTAGTTTTAGGATTTGGTTGTTACTTGTATCTAAGTGTTGGATGGGGTTCAGGTCCTAGAGATGGACTTATGATTGCTCTTGTAAAAAAGACCAATAAATCAGTAAGGTTTATTAAAAACATACAAGAAATCATTGCAGTATCCATTGGTTATATATTAGGAGGTAGTGTAGGGATAGGAACATTCCTTATGGCTATTTTAGGTGGGTATTTTATGCAATTTGCATTTAAAATTGCTAAATTTGATGTTAGCCAGATTCAACATAGATTTATAGAAGATGACATAAAATTTATTAAAGAGAAATTTATATGTAAAAAATCCTAATTACAAAAATAAAATCAATCTAATTTTAGCCGAGATACTATTGATTTCAGAACATTGCCGAATAACTAGGAATGATTTACAGCTTGATTATAGCATATTTTAGAATATTTAGTAATTCACCTCCTATTATAGAAGAAATGCAGATACTAAAAATATTGTTCCACTTAAAAAGGTCCCTAAGCTTCAAATTAATCCAAAAGGTATAGTTATCAAGAATAGTAAAGAAAGAACTGCTTTTGAATCCACAGCATTAAGAGAGCATTTCAATCCAGATATAGATTTAGGACCAATTATTATGGAAACGGCGAGAAGATTTGAGCCTTTTGAAGGTAAAATTGTCTGTTTAGAATTATCTGAGATAGATGATGATGGAATTGAAGTTATTTATACTCATAAGTTGGGAGGAAGCAGTAATTTTTAATACGGGGTGTTATCTATGTATAAGATACTCATAGTAGAGGATAATAAGGTTCTTTGCAACAATATAGAAGAAGGAATTATTAAATGGGGTTTTGATGTGATTTCTATAGAAAATTTTGAAAATGTATTAGAGGAGTGTGCAAAACATAATCCCCATTTAGTAATTATGGATATAAATTTACCTTATTTTGATGGATTTTATTGGTGTAAAAAAATAAGGGATATATCTAAAGTTCCCATCATATTTTTATCTTCAAGGGATAGTAATATGGATATAGTAATGGCGGTGAATATGGGTGGAGATGATTTTGTTACCAAGCCATTCTCTATGGATATTCTATTGGCAAAAATACAGGCACTTCTTAGAAGAGCTTACTCCTATGGATCAGATGATAGACAGATAATAGAATGTGATGGAGCAATTTTAAATATTAACGATGGGACATTAACCTATAATGATAAAGATATAGAACTTACAAGGAATGAATTTAAAATACTTCAATTACTTATGAAAAATAAAGGCAAGATAGTAACAAGGGATAGGATTATGAGAGTCCTTTGGGAAAGTGAGTATTTTATTAGCGAAAATACCTTAACTGTAAATGTAAATAGGCTTAGGAAAAGACTAGAAGAATTAGGATTGAAAGATTTTATAGTGACCAAAAAATCACAAGGATATATGATACCATGACCTTCTTTAAATATATAAAGGATTCATTTAGAACAATTTTATGTTTTTTATTAATTATTCTAACCATCAATTTAATATTGATAAGCAGTACAGACATAGACAAATCAATATTGGATATTCTATATATGAATATACTCCTTTTCTCTATTTTTATTGGATTTTTGGTAATGGGTTTCATAAAGTGGAAGCATACATATAGGGATTTGAAAAACGCATTGGATAATGGGAATAGTATAGAAGGTTATATTCCAAATGGAGAGAAGCTGGAACAATTATTAATAAGGAAAATAATTGATTTCAAAAACAAAGAAAAATTTGAGGAAGTAAAAGATTTGAAAAGAGATCTAGAGGAAATAAATGACTATATAACCAAATGGGTTCATGAAATAAAAATACCTTTGTCCGTGTGTGAACTTATGGCTGATAGGATAGAGGAGGAAGGACTATATGATACATCTAAGGAATTAAGACAGGAAGTAGAAAGGATAAACTTTCTTATAAATCAGGTATTATATACTAGTAGAGCCTCCAGTTATTCTCGAGACTTTATAGTTGAGGAGGTCAATTTAGGAGCATCAGTTAGAAGTGTAATTAAGAATAATATTAATTCCTTTTTGTCTAAAAAGATAGAAGTAGAAGTTGGAGATTTGGATTTCAATATATTTACCGACAGTAAATGGACCTATTATATATTAGAACAGATAATTAATAATGCTTGCAAATATGTAGATATTCATGGCAAAATTGAAATTTTTGCAAAGGAAACTGATGAGAGTATAATACTTTGTATTAGGGACAACGGGATAGGTATTCCTGCTAAAGATATAGATAGAATCTTTGATAGAGGATTTACGGGAGATAATGGAAGAAGGACAAAAAAATCTACTGGAATGGGCCTGTATATTTGCAAAAAGGTTGCAGATAAGCTGAACATAAATATTCAGGTAACTTCTGAAGTATCAAAATATACGGAGTTTAGAATAATTTTTTATAAAATATCCGATTATTTGAATGTGACAGAAATGTAATGTTTATGTTCATATTGTCACCACAAGCGATGGAATCCAGATAATTAACATACTAAAATATAGTTAAGTATTAAGTAGAAATTGGAGGGGGCAATATGGAAATAGTACTTGAAACACAAAAATTAAAGAAAGAATATGGTGGAAAGGGTTTAATTTTTACAGCTATAGAAGATATTGACTTAAAAGTATATAAAGGAGACTTTTTAGGAGTAATGGGACCATCAGGAGCTGGAAAGACTACCCTTTTAAATATTTTATCCACCATCGATAGACCTACTTCTGGAGAAATATATTATGAAGGTAAAAATATATTAAATATGAAAAATAGAGATCTTTCAATATTTAGACGAAATAATATAGGATTTATATTTCAGGATTTTAATCTATTGGATAGCATGTCTGTTGAAGATAATATGGCATTGCCTTTAGCTCTTTCAAAGGTAAATCCAAAAGAGATAAAAGAAAAAATTGAAAAGTTGAGTAAGTTTTTTGGATTGAAAGACCAATTGAAAAAATATCCTTACCAATTATCGGGAGGGCAAAAACAAAGGGTAGCAGCAGCTAGAGCTCTTATTACTTCTCCTTCCATAGTGTTTGCAGATGAACCAACTGGTGCATTGGATTCAAAATCTTCACAAGAATTGTTGCAATGCCTATCTCAAATGAATGAAGAGTTTAACACCACTATAATCATGGTAACTCACGATGCTTTTGCAGCTAGTTATTGTAAAAGAATATTATTTTTAAAAGATGGAAGAATTCATGCTAGGATAGACAAGGACTCCACTAGGAGAGAGTTTTTTAAGCGAATCATCGATTTTCTGGGTTCTATGGGAGGTGGAGTAGATGAACTCTTTTAAAATAGCTATTATTAATTTTAAAAGGAATATAAGAACTTATAGCTTATATCTTATGGCAATGGTTTTTTCTGTAGCTACTTATTATAATTTTGTATCTATGAGATACAATCCTCAATTTTTGGAGGCTAAAGAAATATCAGCTTATATTGAAGGTTCATCTATGACTGCCTCTATGCTTATGATAATGTTTTTGATATTTTTTATAGCATATTCTAGTAGTTTTTTCTTAAACCAACGGAAAAGAGAAATAGGTGTATATGCTTTCATGGGAATTGACAATTATAAAATAGCTCTTATATTTGCTTCAGAAGGATTATTATTGGGAATAATGTCAGTAATCTTTGGACTAGGTACTGGAATTTTATTTAGCAAATTATTTATGATGATGCTTGCAAAAGTAGCTCTTTTAAATATAAGGATTAACTTTTTCATATCAAAAAAAGCTATTATTGAAACAATAATTCTTTATTCAATTATTTTAGGTATTACATTTTTAAAAGGATATCTAGAAATTATTAAGACCAATTTAATAGATCTAATGAATTCATTAAAAAAAGAAGAAGAACTTCCTAAAATCAATTATTTTAAAGGAATAGTATCAATAGTAATTATAGGAGTAGCCTATTATATTGCAATTAACTATGAAAAATTTGGATTTGGTACTGCCCTTATGGTTACAGTGATTCTCATCATATGGGGTACCTATTGGTTATTTGGGTCTTTTTTCTCTATGATTATAAGATATTATATAAATAAAAAAGGCTTTCTATACAAAGGTACAAATATTATAAGCATTTCAAATATGGGATTTAGAATTAAGAACAATTATAGGACTCTTGCAGCAGTAGCAGTATTGATAACAACTTGTATAACTTCCTTTGGCACAGTGAGTTCTCTTAAATATTATGTAGATGAAAACCATAAGATAGAAGTTCCCTATACTGTTACTTATATTTCAAGTAATGAAGAAGAAATAAAAAAGGTAGATAAAGTAATCGAAAATTCAAGCCACAATGTAGAACTAAAAAATAATGCTAATTTTTTATATGTCCCTGACTCTGAAGTTGTAGTGGTTAATTTATCTACTTTCAAAGATATATTAATAGATTTAAAAGTTGAAAATAGAGAAAAAATAATATCTAAATTTAAATTATTAAGAAATGAAGCAGGTTATATTGAAAGACCAGGAGTGATGATGAGTATTTTGGAAAAAAATGATATTCATATAGGAAATCAGAAATATAATATAAAAGTCAATACTAAGGTTCCTCTTTTTGGGAAAGGTGTACCTTTTCCCTGCATAGTTGTAAAGGATGATGAATATGAAATATTAAAATCCAAATTCATTGAGAAACAGTTCAATGGAATCATACTTGACAATCCAGAAGATACCAAGGACTTAACTTTTGAACTGGTAAAGGTATTAACAGAGGAATCATGGTTATATACTTACTTTGTAGCTGGGGCAACATTTTATGATTTTACTGGAATAGTCTATTTCCTTGGTGCATTTTTGTTTCTAGTATTTGTATTTGCTACAGGAAGTATAATCTATTTTAAAATATTGAGTGAGTCCTTTGGAGACAAAAACAAATATGAAATACTTAAGAAACTAGGAACTACAGATCTAGAAATACACGAATCCGTTTCAAAACAGATAGGTATGTTTTTTATATTACCCCTAGTGGTTGGCATAATTCATAGTATGGTGGCTATTTCCGTATTAAGCGATATTATGAAGTGCAACTTAATTAAACCTACAATCGTAAGCATAGGAGTATTTGCATTAATGTATGGTATATTTTATGTATTCACTAGGAGGAAGTATATAGATATTGTATCAACAACATAAAACCATCCACATAAACTAACAAAAGTTCTTTTTTGTTTGACCTTCAAACAGAGAGAACTTTTTTATTTTTTGGTAAAATGTAGAATAAAGAGTTTCAATTATCTTGCAGTCAATCTTATCTGCTGAAGCTTTTCATTTTGAATGGCTAGAGGATTTTTCTTATGATATTATTCTTTTAGACATTCAAATGGCAGAGCTTAGTGGAATTGAACTTGCTAAGCTAATACGTGAAAAAGACAAACATATACAAATTATATTCGTAACTGCAATACCAGATTATATAGGTGAAGGTTATGATGTAGATGCGATAAATTATTTAATAAAGCCTATTAGTGAGGAAAAATTAAGGGAATGTTTAAGTAAAGCCATAAACAAAAAAGAAATCCAGCCAAAATCTATTCTCATTGAAATAGATGGAGGAGTACATAGAATATATGAGGATTCTATAATGTATTTGGAGATTGAAGGTCATGAATTATTTATCCATCAAGAAGATAAAACTATTAGCATAAGAAAACCTTTAAGTGAAATGGAAGAACTTCTATCAATGGACGAATTTATAAAGCCTCATAGATCTTATTTAGTAGCATTAAAATATATAAAATACATAGATTCAAAGAAAATTACTTTAAAAAATAGAACTACAATTCTCATAAGTCGTGGAAATTCTAAAGAAGTTCAGAGGAAATTTTTTAATTATTTTAAGAGGGATGTAAAATGACTATTACTATTAGTTTATATACGCTTGTTTTGATAATTATCATCATTGGATTCATTCTTTATGTTTTATATAGAATTTTCTTACCTAAAGTAGTAGATAGACGAATCTCAACATATCAAAATGAGTTATTAGAAAATCATATATCAGAAATAGATGAACTATATCATAAAATTAGGGGCTGGAGACATGATTATCATAATCATATTCAAATTATGATTGCTTATTTAGAATTAGGAAAAACTGAAGAGATGATGAAGTATTTAAGGGATTTAGATAAAGATTTATCTACTATAGACCAGGTTATAAAAACTGGCAATATTATGGTGGATTCAATACTAAATACTAAGATTTCCATAGCAGGAAAAAATAATATTAAAGTGACTGCTGATGCAGTTGTTTCTGACAAAGTAGCTATTTCAGATATAGATTTATGTGTAATAATAGGAAATTTACTGGATAATGCCATAGAAGCCTCTATGACAGTAGAAAATGAAGAAGAAAGATTTATTAGGATATATATTGCAGAAAAAATGGACCAATTTTATATTTATGTTTCCAATTCTTTTGAGGGGAAAATTAAGAAAAAAGGTAGTAAATATTTTACTACTAAAGATGAAAGACAACGGGGCTATGGTATTATTAGAATAGATGGAATTGTAGAGAAAAATCAAGGTATGATTAATAGGCAAAGTGAGAGGGATATTTTTGCAACGGAGATAATATTGCCTTTGTCATATTAAAAATGAGATAGTGGGGACTGTTTGAAGTGACTGGTATGACCCCCAAAAAGTATACAAAATAGGGACACTATTATATACTATAATTTAAGATTGTAGGATTTTCAGAATGGTTATCTAATATTGTAGTGCAAATTAATGATTATGTAGCCTATTCTTCTCAAATTAATATTATGAGAAATTTCTTTGAAAAAGAAGATGATTTAAATAGGAAGCATAATCAATATAAGCCTAATTTAAATAAAGCACCTAGTATTGAATTTAAAAATGTATCTTTTAAATATGGAGAAGATGGAGATTATGTATTAAAGAATTTTAATTTTAAAATAGCACCAGGAGAAAAAAATAGCTCTTGTGGGAGTAAATGGTGCAGGAAAGACTACTATTGTATCCTTGCTTATGAGATTATTAAAGTCAACAGAGGGAGAAATTATAGTAGATGGAATATCTCAAGATAAATACAATATATATGAATATTATTCCCTGTTTTCTACAGTGTTTCAAGATATTTATATAATGCCAGATACAATTTTAAATAATATAACTTCAGGAGAAGAAAATCCTGATATGGAAAAGGTATATAAAGCTTTAAAAGATGTAGGACTATTAGATTTTGTAAATAATTTGCCAGAAAAAGAAAATACTTATTTAGTTAGAACTAGTAGAGATAATGCCATAGATTTATCAGGAGGTCAAAATCAAAGATTATTACTGGCAAGAGCACTATATAAAGATGGGCCTATAAGCATTTTAGATGAACCAACAGCAGCACTAGACCCTATATCAGAATTTGAAATATATACTAAATTTGACGAAATAGTAGGAGATAAAACAGCAATCTATATTTCCCATAGACTTTCTTCCTGTAGATTTTGTGATGATATAGTAGTGTTTCATGAAGGAGAAATAATTCAAAGAGGAAGTCATGAGGAGCTATTAGAAGAGAGCCAAGGGAAATATTATGAATTATGGAATGCTCAGGCTCAATATTATGTTTCCTAGGATGATTAATTAGCAGACTTATAATAGTCTGCTTTTATTTAAGAACTTATGGAAAGTATACTTGACATTATTTTTAATTTCTCGTATACTAATAGTGTAAAGCAAACTTTACAAATTGAAAAGGAGTTGATTGTTTTGTGAAAAATAGATTAGAAGAAATTAGAAAGCAAAGAGGAATTACACAGGAAGACCTTGCCAGGACCTTAGAAGTTTCAAGGCAAACAGTAAGTTCATTAGAAAATGGGCGATACAATCCATCTATTATTTTAGCCTTTAAAATTGCTCGATATTTTAATATGTCTATTGAAGATATATTTATTTATGAGGAGGAGGGAAAATAATGCTATGTAAATCAGGTAAGAATAACAGATATTGGGGCACAATGATTGTCATTGGTATTGTAACATTAGTATTTAGTATTGTATCCTATGGAAATTTTCCAGAAGATGCACATAATATGTATATGCTTATGGGTATGTTTTCTGGTTTAGGTGGTACATTTACTGTTGTTGGAATTATTAAATTAATACGCTATAAAAAAATTTCAGTTGAAAAATTAAAAGAAGAGGAAATTGAATTAAAAGATGAAAGAAATATTCAAGTATCAATGGCAGCTTATAGTATTGCAAATAAAGTAGCATCATTTCTTTTTGTAATTATGGCATTTTTATTTGTCTGGCTTGATTACAGAACCCCAGCTTTTATTTCTATAGGAGCATTGTATATTCAAATTTTAGCTTTTTTTATTGCACGTAAATATTTTAATAGAAAAATGTAATAATAAAAAATCATGTGGGAAGTTTATGATTTTGTATTATTGATAGAGTAATATGTTTTTAAGGAGGTATTAGTAAAAATGAAAATAAATACATTAATAGCCATTGGAAATCTTATATATGTAGTCTATTCATTAGTAGATAGGTTTATTATGAGGATTCCAGATATAGTGGCAATTCCCATGATGATAATTGGAATTGCAATAATATTAGGTGGATTCGTTAAAATGCGTTAAAATGCGTAAGGATTATATGGGAGGGTAGATATAATTTATATTTAATATGTTCATAAGTAGGATTATGTGCCATTGGTAAATGGATTGACACATAGGTCAGCCTCTACAACAAAAAGGTTAAATTAAGGATACTGCCACCTCTATGATATAGAATATTCACAATTTAGGGGCAGACCTACGTGTTTGCACAGAAATTATAATTTGAATCATTTATATTATATCTAATAAAAACTTTTTTATGTTTTTATTGTAGACTAAAACTTTTTCTATATCAAAGTGTTGTAAAGTGTTATATGATATAATTTAATTAAAAGGTATTAGGAGAGCGAAGGATTTAGAGATTGATTTGGATGATATATTTTAGTAGGAATTCAAAATACTAAAAAAGGAAGTGAAACCATGGAACAGATTGAAAAACTAGACCTTTATCAGGATACTATCAAGGAATTAAGACCCTTTGAGGGGGAAATGCTTAAAGAGTTAAAAGAATTTTATCGTATAGGTTTGACCTGGACATCTAATGCATTGGAGGGGAATTCCTTAACTGAAAGTGAGACTAAAATTTTAATAGAAGATGGTTTGACTATTGGGGGCAAACCTCTTAGGGATGTATTTGAGGCTGTAGGCCATGCAGAAGCTTATGAATATATGTTTACATTACTTGAGAAAATGGAAATTACAGAGGAAAATATTCTTTGTTTGCATAAATTATTTTATCAAAATATAGATAGAAATTTTGCAGGAAAATATCGTGATATTCCCGTTTTTATTTCTGGTTCTAATTATCCAGTTACTAAGGTGGATAATATTCAAAGTGAAATGGATAATTTATGTCAGTGGATAAAAGCGGATAGAAGTAAATATCACCCAGTAGAATTTGCAGCTATCCTCCATAAAAAATTTGTTTTTATTTATCCTTTTAAAGATGGTAATGGAAGAGTAGCTAGGCTTTTAATGAATATAGCATTAATTCAGGATGGATTCCTACCAGTGATTATTCCCCCAATTTTACGAAATGAATATATTTCACTTCTTGAAAAAGCACATAAAGATGATGCACCTTTTATAGATTTTATCGTAGAAATGGAAATAGAATCTCAAAAAGACTTTTTAAAATTACTTCAAATACCATTGCCTAAATTATAAAAAGATTTCAGCTAATGTATAGAATTATTCTAAAATAAAAATTTAGAATGATTCTATTTTTATTTCAAAAATTCTTGACTTCATATTCTACATAATGTAAAATTAAATCAATACTACATATTGTAGAATAAAGGGAGTGTTTTTTATGAATATAGTTAAAATTTCAGATGCAGAATATGAAATAATGGAAATCATCTGGGCTGCAGAAGGTGAAGTTACTACAGCGGACATAATTGAAAAATTAGGAGAGAACAAATGGAAACATACTACTATACTTACCTTAGCCAGTCGATTGGTGGATAAAAATGTATTAAGTGTAAGGAAAGAAGGTAGAATCAATTATTATTCTCCTACTATAAGTAAAGATGAATATAAGTCCTATCAGGCAGATGATTTTTTAGAGGAAATGTATGGAGGTAGTGTAAAGTCTTTAGTAGCATCACTATATGATAATAAAAAAATTAGTGAGGAAGATATAAAGGAATTGCAAGACTGGATTAGGAGGGTGTAGTATGGGAATTTTAAAAACAGTATCTAGCATGTCTATTATTGGCAGTATTTTGTTTCTCATATTTCAAATAATAAAACCCTTAACTAAGAAAAATTTTAATGCATCTTGGTATTATAGAGTATCTATAATAATTTTGATCTTTTTTATTTTGCCAATAGGAAGCTTTATAAGTTTTCCTAGAATATCTAATGATTTTGTAACTGAGGTATCTCAAATAGATATTGGGAAAATTGGAGATTCAGAGATAGGAACTAAAGTGGAAGATATGGATCATATACCAGATACTAGAGATACAGATGAGAATTTTGTGCAAGAGGATTATAAATATAAAATGCAATCTGAAAAGTCTCCTATAGTAGAAACAAAAGAAAATAACCATATTAAAAAATATTTTGATAATTATTCCTACGAAGATATAATCTTATATATTTGGTTAATTGGCATGATTATTTTATTTTTATCAAAAATCATTCCATATATAAAATTCAAATCTACTGTTTTAAAAAATAGTATAAAGGTAGAAGATATTGAAATTCTAGAATTATTTAATCAATGTAAAAATGAATTAAATATAAATAGCAATATAAAATTAAAATACTGCCAATATATTGGTTCTCCTATGTTAATAGGAATATTTAATCCTATGATACTGATTCCCAATACAAATGAAGATAAGAATAGCCTAAAAATGATATTCTTACATGAATTAAATCATTATAAGAGAAAAGATATTATAATAAAAGCCTTTGGATTTTTCGTAAATATAATTCATTGGTTTAATCCAATAGTTTATCTATTATTAAGGGATATGGATAATTATTGTGAATGCTCAATTGATGAAAAAGTAGTAAAGGAAATGAAAATAGAAGATAGAAAATATACTTTAACCACTGCCATGAGTTCAAGTGGTGAGGAATTAAAATCTAGACTTGAAAATATGCTGTTTTTTAAAAAAGAGTTCCAAGAAAAGGATTATTATTTCTCTATTTGTAACAATTTTAATAATATCTTTTGGATTTACTATAGCCTGCAATATTATGCCAGCTAAGGCTGTAGATGAAAACAATTCCTTTGTGGTATATATTAAAGAAGATGGATTGTATTATTCATATTTAGATAATGGAGAGGAATTTAGAGTACATGAGGGAAAAGAATTTAGTTATCCTATTATTTCGAAAACAGGGATGTATATAGCCTATACTCATGGAACAGATCTATATGTATATGATTTTGAAAATGGAAATTTAGACAAATTAGCTAAGGAAATAGTATCCTATGATTGGATAGATGAAGATACTATAATCTATTCTACAGAGAAAGCAGGTTTTACTATACATGATATGAAACCTAAAAAAGGGATTCAAAGTTCAGAGGATTATATAGATGAATATTACTATGAAAATTTTAAGGTTTCTAAGGACGGAAGTATTTATGGCAATAGAATATCTAAATGGACTGTTGACAATGATAAATATGCCTATAATACTGGGATCGTAGAAATAATACTAGAAAAGAACGGTCAATTTAAAATAAATACAATAGTAGAAGGCAGAAAGTTTACAGATGATAAGCTGGGATATAGTCCTATTATATCTAAAATAACTGAAGACGGAAGATATATTTTTATTATGGAGAAATTTGCTTCAGGTTCACTAAGTGCAGATGGGATAGGCATAGGACTATATGATACAAAAGAAAAAATCCATATAGATTTTACTGATATATATGGAACTGAAGAAATGACATATGGAGAAGGTGATGAAGGTTTAGTTGTATTGCCCTTTGTTAGTAATGTAGCTATAAATCCTAAGGACAGTAATTTAATTGCTATAATTAAGGGTGGATTTAGGGAAAGGTTTATGAACAAAGAAGTAGTTTTATTTAATATCAATAAGGATAAATCCTACGAGATTATCAATATTATGGAAAAGGACTTGGTGGCTATGACTCCTAGTTTTACTTTGGATGGGGATAAATTATTATATTCAGCTACTAAGGCTATAGATCCTCACAGTATAACTGATTTTAATCAAGCATATAAAGACTGGGAAAATCAACCCCATAATATTTATGAATATGACTTAAAAAATTCCCAAGTAAGAAAGTTAACAAAGGGAAATGAATTTGATTTCATGCCTATAAATATATCTAAAGATGAGATATTAATCTGTAGGTTAAAAGATAATGGGTACAGCAGTTTAATAAAAATTATTGGTGAAAAGGAAGAAATCTTTGCAGATGATGTATGGAGATCACAATCATTGATTTTGTTCCCGCTTATAGATAATTTAGACTATATTAAATATGCTATAGATGATGGCAAAGGGAATATAGTTGTATCAAGTATAAACAGGGAACAAGCTGATAGTATAATAGTATCAGTAATGGGACATAAAACTTTGCATATAGCTAAGAACAAGAAACGTTTTAAGGAATTTTATAATGTTTTTGTTCAGGAGGATAATTTAGAAAGCCAGGACACAAATAATATTAAAAATATAGAAATAATATTTAATGAGGATAATAATTATTTCGACAATAAAGGGCCTATATCTATTACAGATAAAAAAATGATAAATGATATTGTAGGTATGCTAGACGAAAGTCAACCAATCCAGGATGATGAAAAAATGAACAATATAAGGGACATGGCTTATAAAGATAATAAACTAATCCTTACTGATATTGATAATGAAAAAAGTGAAATTAAATTTACTTTTGACACCTTATATGAAATAGGTTTTATAGAAATGGATGGAGAAAAACTAGAGCCAAAGTACGATTTTTTTAGATATATTTTAGACTTAATTGAATATGGGAAATATGAAACTAATATTAACAGCGAAGTGGTTGAATTATTCAAAAAATATAATTGGACTATTGATTATAGAGTAAATACTATAAAAGAAAAATTACCCTCTGATTTGAAACACGAAGCAGGGGAACATCCTATAAAAATATATTGGGCCTATAATAATGAATTGTCTAAAAGTATAGGATTTGATTTTAGCAAATATTTAGGCGATACCGTAGTGGCAGAAATTTACACATTAAGAGAACCACTTCCTGAATATATGAAACCAATGCTTAATGCAAGGGGTATTGTATTAAAAAAAGATGGAAAGATTATAGGGGCATATATAGACGCTGGGAGACATGAGTCTTTTGCTTGTTCTCTTAATAGGAAGAGTTTAGAAGATATAGTAAATGAAGATTGGGATGAATGGATTAAAGATTATATTGACTATGATAACAAACTAGAAAAAGAAATAGCACAACTGAGTCCTGAAGGGGTAATAAAGACATATTTTGAAGCTCTAAATTCCCATAATGTAAAAAGAGCAAAGGCTTGTCTAGCTAGAACAAAGTCAAATATAAATTTGGATTTATCTGCTAATATGAGTAATTATGAACTTTATAATAAAAAGGCAGAGGATTATTATAATAATATTAAAAGTGTAAATTTATTGGAAATAAAAAAGTTAGATAAAGAAAACGAAGATTCCAATACATTAAGTTATAGAGCAACGGCTGATTATAAATATAAAAAGATGATAGTTCATGAAGATGGGGTCTTGCCATATACAGTATTATTAAAAAAGGAAACTAAAAATGGAGGATGGAAAATCCAGGATATAGGTTTTTAAAATCCTAAAAATAAGCTTACTTTTACATTTTCTACTATGGATAATCCTTCCCTAATGATGAATACTTTGAAGAAGAAATAAAAAAAGAAAGAGATAAAAAGGAAAGAGAAGATATATAGCTATTTCTGCTGTTTAGAAGAATAAGGAAACCAGATTATGAAAGATTTAAAAGAGGAAAATGAAAGGGCTTTGCGATATTATAGAGGGTCTACCTACTATTGAGAAACATTTATAATTTTAATCTTCTTTATTTTGCCAATAGGAAGTTTTATAAATTTTCTTAGGATTTTCGTGTGATATAATATATATCATACAATAGCTTTATCTATCGGAGGAGATAGAATGAATTTATTTAATATCCAGAAGTCAACTCAAGAAGTAGCAGAAGCTATTTCAGCAGTTTTAAATGTAGATGTAACCATTGTAGACATACATTTAAACAGGGTAGCTGCTACGGGAGAGTATAAAAATTTAATAGGACGAAGTTTACCTAAAAATTGTGCATTTGAATCCATTGCTAATAAGAGAAAACCTGAGTTCATAGACAATCCCAACATAAGTCAAAAATGTAAAGGGTGTAGTCTAAGAGGAAGCTGTGCGGAAATGGCAACAGTTGGTTACCCTATATTAAATGGTGAGGACTTATTAGGGGTAATAGGGCTTATAGCTTTCAATATGGAGCAAAAAAAGAAACTTCAAAGGGAATATAATTCATTAATAGTTTTTTTAAGTAAATTAGGCGATCTATTGGCTGGTAATCTAAAGTATGCAAACACAATAATAAATTTAAAAATTCAAACAGAAGAAACAAAAAAGATAATAGACGGACTGGGCAATGGGATTATTTGTACTGATAACTTGGGAAACATAAAATTTGTCAATTCTAAAGCAGAAGACTATTTAAAAATAGATAGCAATAATATTATAAACAAGTCTATATTTGAAATAATTCCTAGTTTACAGTTAAATTTTAAGGAGTACATTCCGATTGAAACTAAACTTACTATAGATAACAAAAGAGAAAGTTTTGTTATAAAGATAATTCCAGTAATGATACAAGATAAAAAAGTAAGCAATATAATAGAGATCCATGAAACTTTTAATATGGTAAAGAGTGCTTTTACTCTATTAGAAGGACAAAATAACATTAGTTTTGATGATATAATTGGAGATAGTCCTAAAATGTTAAAATCAAAGGAAATGTCCGAAAGAGTTGCAACAAGTAAATCTAGTATACTCCTTAGAGGTGAGAGTGGTACGGGAAAGGAGTTATTTGCTAGGGCTATACACAATTCAAGCAATAGGAAAAACGCTCCCTTTGTGGCTATTAATTGTGCTTCTATTCCTGATAATTTATTAGAAGCAGAATTATTCGGATATGAAGGAGGTGCTTTTACTGGTGCGAAAAAGACAGGACAGATGGGAAAGTTTGAACTAGCCAATGAAGGAACCTTATTTTTAGACGAAATAGGAGATCTTCCTATACACTTACAGCCTAAATTATTAAGGGTTCTTCAAGAAGAAGCTTTTATGCGAGTAGGAGGCAGGGAGCTTATTCCAGTTAATTTTAGATTAATAGCTGCTACCAATAGAAATTTAGAAGATATGATATCTAAAGGAGAATTTAGAGAAGATTTATACTATAGATTAAATGTTATACCTATACATATACCTCCTTTAAGGGAGAGAATAGGAGATATAGAAAAGTTAAGTAATTATTTTATTAATAAGTATTGCAAAAAACTTAATAAGGATTTAAAATATTTTTCCAAAGAAGTAAAGGAAGCTTTTAGTAGATATAATTGGCCTGGTAATGTAAGAGAATTAGAAAATGTAATAGAATATTTAGTAAACGTGGTAAATAGTAGAGAAATTAAATTAGAAAATCTACCTTATAACATAAAACAATATTTTAAAGGTAACAATGCTAAAAAGGATAGCTTAAAAGAAATTATGGATGATTATGAGAAGAATATATTAAAATCCTATTTAGAAGCTTATGGTAATACAACTAAGGATAAAGAAAAAATTGCTTCAATATTGGAAATTGATTTGTCAACATTATATAGAAAATTAAATAAACATAATTTGCAATAATGCAAATGATTTTGCAATAATGCAAATTATATTTCGAATATTAATTTAATGCATCAATGGAGGTAAAAATTTTCACAGGTATTTGCATTAATGAGAATTTTTTATTTCCATTAAAAAGTGAATATGTGATGGATACTTAGATATAGAGCTTTTTTATAATTGGTATGATTTTTGCATCATCCTATATATAAATTATTTATGAGGATGGTGTTAAAATTGAATAATAAAATTATTGATAACATAGTAAGAATTATTAAACAAGAGTCGATCCCTGCACTGGGGTGTACTGAACCCATTGCTGTAGCTTTAGCAGGAGCAGCAGCGAGAGAATATATAACAGGTGAAATAGAAGAAGTAAATGTATTTGTAAGTAAAAATATATTTAAAAATGGGAAATTTGTTAAGATACCTAATACAAATAGTTGGGGATTGGATTTAGCAGCTTTATTAGGAATATTAGGAGGAAGTAAAGATTATGGGCTTATGGTATTAAATGAAATAGATGAAAAAGTTACTAAAGAGGCACATCAGATGATAAAGGACAATAAAATAGAAGTAAAATATGTAGAAGAAGTACCAGATGTATTTGTAGATATAATTATCACCACTTCTAATGAACAAATAGAAGTAATATTAAAGGATAGCCATGATCATATTGAGGAAATTAAAGTTAATGGGAAAGTTATGTTTCAGGATAAAATGGAGGAAAGTAGTAAAAAAACTTGTGATTTTTTAAAGGAACTTACTTTTAAAGAGATGAGAAATATATGTGAGATTGTTCCTATTGAAGATTTAGAGTTTATAGAAGCTGGAATTGAGCTAAATAAAAAAGCAGCGGAAAAAGGAATATGTTGGGAAAGTGGAGCAAAAGTTGGATATACTTTAAATAAACTTCAGCAAAAAGGCATAATATCAAAGAATCCTCCAACTCAAGCAAGGATATTAACAGCAGCAGCTGCTGATATTAGAATGGGTGGAGGAAATTGTCCTATAATGACTAGCTCAGGGAGTGGAAATCAAGGATTGGGAGTTGTATTACCTATTATAGTAGTAGCAGAATGGGAAAAAGTTGAAGAAGAAAGGCTTGTAAGAGCAGTGTTTTTTGCCCATATGATAAATAGATATATAAAGGCATATACAGGAAAATTATCAGCTATGTGTGGCTGTGCTATTGCAGCAGGAATTGGTGCTAGTGGAGGAATTACATGGCTTTTAGGAGGAAATGATTTGCAAATAGAAGGAGCATGTCAAAATATGCTAGCAAATTTAACTGGAATGATATGTGATGGGGCTAAAGAAACCTGTTCTTTAAAGCTATCCACTTCTGCAGAAGAAGCAGTTATTTCGGCTTATTTAGCAATGGAAAATATTATAGTAAAATCAAATGTAGGTATTATTGGAGACACAATAGAAGGAACTATAAAAAATTTAGAAATTTTATGTAAAGAAAGTTTCCCTTATGTGGATTCAACAATAATTAAAATATTAGAAGATATGTAGTAAAGAAATTATTGTTATCTTAACAGAGAAGAAATATTCCTATTTATAAGTTTTAAAGGAGGCGAATATAAAGCGAAAGATGATAGAATATAGTATACAAACTAATAAACCTCAAGAATTTATTGATATTACTGATATTGTTCAAAAGGAAATTAAAAAAAGTGGAGTAGAAGAAGGATTAGTGGTAATAGCAGTGCCTCATACTACTGCAGGTATCACAATTAATGAGAATGCTGATCCTGATGTTATACATGATATATTAGATAGTTTAAATAATGTATTCCCAGTATCAGGAAACTATAGGCATGTGGAAGGCAATTCTCATGCTCATATAAAAGCTTCTCTGATGGGTTCTTCATGTAGTGTGATAATAGAGGGTGGGAAATTAAATCTTGGTATATGGCAAGGGATTTATTTCTGCGAATTTGATGGACCAAGAAATAGAAAAATAAATATACAAATTATAAAAGGATAGCTAATTAAACAATTTTTAAATAAATTTATTAAATTTCATAAATAAACATAACCACTTAAAAATGTTTAAGTGGTTATGTTTATTTATTTAAAAAAAGTTAATTTCGATAAAATAAGCTATTAATCCTGTTATAATTGCAGGTATAGTAGTGAGTATAGTAGCCCATAAGGCAGATTTTTTATCTATTGCTATTAAAGGGAATAGTGCATCTCCGTCTTGAGATATAGCATTGGCTAAAAGGGCTGCAAATGGAATTAAGCCTTTAGTATACAAGGTAACAAATATTATTTGAGGACCACATCCTGGAATTATGCCTACCAATATTCCTATTATTACTGCAGATAGTCCAGTTTGAGTTAAAAATGAAGTGATTAATTTTTCACCTATTGCATAGTTTCCCTTACTAATGCAATTATAAACAATTCATAGGCTAAATATGCTAGAAAGACCCATGTGGCAACAAATGCAGTTTCTTGAGCATTATGTATTATAGTTTCTTTTAAGTTTAATGCTTTTAATTCAGCTTCTTCATGAGTATCATCTTGAATAAATTTTTTACTCATTATCATCATAATTATGGAGAAAAGCGTCCCTAATACACCAAATATAGTACTTAAATTAGTTATTAATAAGTTGTTCAAATTTATTTGAAATAAATCTAATATGGCAAGTATAAGCCCTAAAACTATTACTATCCAATATATTCCATAGACACTATGGGTAAATTTATATGCTAATGTATCTTTTTTTTGATGTCCTCTAATAGTATGATGTAAAATAAAATCTATTTCATCACCTTCTTCATGTCCTATATGTTTTAAAGGTTTTACCGTATTATTTAACTCTTTATGATTTAATTCTATGGGGTAAGACCTAATAATGCTCCAATTATAGGTTGAATTTTTTTGGAACTTTCTATTTTATTTACCAATTTTCCAGATAGTTTATAGTTAATATATCCAAATAATAATAAAACTGCTCCTACAAATACTGTAACTTGTAAAAAAGAATTTTCTGCACTATATATTATTAATTTTAATATTTCTTTAAACAATGAATTGCCTCCTTTTTTAAAATAGTATAATTATCCATTATAGACCCATATATGATGATTTTATATTATTTTAAATTTAAAATAAAACAAGGAATGGTTAACCATTCCTTGTTTTATTCTTCTAAATAATCTTTTAATTTTCTACTTCTACTTGGGTGTTTAAGTTTTCTTAGGGCTTTTGCTTCAATTTGTCGTATTCTTTCTCTAGTTATATCAAATACGTTCCCTACTTCTTCTAAAGTTCTAGTTCTGCCATCGTCTAAACCAAATCTTAATCTTAATACTTGTTGTTCTCTAGGAGTTAATGTATCTAATACTTCTAGTAATTGTTCTTTTAACATTATTTGGGTAGTAACTGCATCTGGAGATTCAATATGATCGTCTTCTATAAAATCTCCTAATTGACTATCTTCTTCTTCTCCTATAGGAGTTTCCAAAGATATGGGTTTTTGTGCTATTCTAATCATATCTATTACTTTATCTACTTCAACGTTCATTTGTTCTGCTATTTCTTCTGGAGTTGGTTCTCTTCCTAGTTCTTGTACTAATTGTCTTTGTATCCTTGTGAGTTTATTTATATTTTCAATCATATGAACTGGCACTCTTATAGTTCTACCTTGATCTGCGATAGATCTTGTAATAGATTGTCTTATCCACCAAGTAGCATAAGTGCTAAATTTATATCCTTTAGTATAATCAAATTTTTCTACTGCTTTAATGAGGCCTAGATTTCCTTCTTGAATTAAGTCTAAAAAAGACATGCCTCTACCTATATATTTTTTAGCAATGCTAACGACTAGTCTTAAATTAGCTTCTGCTAATTCTTTCTTTGCAGATTCGTCACCAGCTTCAATTCTCTTAGCAAGTTCTACTTCTTCTTCTTTTGTAAGCAGAGGAATTTTACCTATTTCTTTTAAATACATTTTAACAGGATCTCCAACATCTATTCCTTTGTTTGCATTAACATTAGTTTTTGTATCCTTTTTTTCATCCTTTTTTTCTTCTATGTCTTCATCTACTATATCAATACCTATTTCTTCTAATGTTTGATATAATTCATCTATTTGTTCAGCATCAAGTTCTATATCTTCAAAACAATTCATTATTTCATCATAAGTGAGAAATCCATTTTTTTTACCCGTTTCAATTAGTTTTTTTACATCTTTTCTTTTTTCTTCTTTAATCATATCTATGTTATCGTTTTTTATTTATAATCTCTCCTTTCTATAAGGATATTTTGTAATTAAAACGATTTATTTATGCTTTTATTATTTATATTATCATAATAAGGTGTTTAATTGTATTAAAACCTCTTTCTAGGGATATTCCTTGAAGGAGGTTTTAATATTGCAAACTTTCAAAGGGTTCTGTTATATCAAAATGACCCATCAAAGATTCTGCCTTTTCCCCATCTATTAAGAATTGCACTCTTTTTATATTATCAAGTTCTAAAAGGCTACCTACTATTTGATTTATTGTAAAAGTTTCTTCCATAGAGCTGCCGTATAAGTCTTCCTGTGAGAAGTTTACAAAGGCAGTATTATCAGATACTTCTACTCCCAATATTTTTACATTTGCAGGTATTAATGTGCTTAAATTATCATCTTTAGGTCCTTTTATCAATTCTTGTACAATGGTTTCTTCTAAGGATATGTCACCATATTTAACAATTCTTTTTTCTGGAATGAGCTTTTCTAAATTTTCATCCCCAGTATTTATATATTCATTATTTACGAAGTATAAAATAACTTCCTTTTTTTCATAATCAGCTTTTGGACTAGATTCTTCTACTTGTATTTGACTTTTTTCTTCGGTAGTATTTTCTTTCCTTTCATCAATTATATTATCTTGTTCTTTTTCTATATTATTTTTTGTTGGTTTATTATTGGCGTTGCAAGCTACTAAACTTACTGTAAGTAAAACAATTAAAAGTATAGTAAATATTTTTTTCAATTTATTCACTCCTTGTAGCAATATATTTGAATTGTTTTAAAAAATTGTTCCTCTTATGATAATAACATATTTTCTTTGCTCATTTCAACCTTTCTTAAATTATTTTAATATATTATTTTACCAATAGCATGAATAAAATACTTGAATATGAAAACAAATGGATTTATATAATAATACACAGATAAGTGCTATAATATAAAAAAGGAATTATTAATAGGGGTGATTATATGTCTAAAACTATGTCTAAAACAAAGACTAATGCTATACGCATATTAGAGAATTATGGTATAAGATATAATGTTATAACTTATGATAATAATGATGGAAAAATAGATGGGGTTTCTGTATCGCAAAAAATTGGGAAAAGTCTTAAGGAAGTATTTAAGACATTAGTAGCTCAAGGAGAAAGTGGAAATATATATATTTTTATAATACCTGTATCTGAAGAATTGGATCTTAAAAAAGCCGCAAAGATGACAGGTGAAAAAAAAGTAGGGATGCTTCCAGTAAAGGATATAACCAAATATACTGGATATATTAGAGGAGGTTGCTCTCCCATAGGAATGAAAAAAGATTATCCTACTTTCATACATGAATCTGCTTTAAATTTAGATACTATAGTAGTTAGTGGTGGGAAAATAGGGGTACAAATAGAGTTAAGTGTAGATGAATTGCAGCAAATAACTAATGCACTAGTAGCAGATTTAATAAAATAGAATCGGTTTTGTTAATATAAATTAATTTTTAAAAAAGGGAGGCTTATATATGGAATTTCAATTTGATTTGGAAGCTAATAAGGAAAAAATTAAAAATTTTAAAATATTTATAGAAAAAAATAAAGGAAAACAAGGTGCGTTAATGGCGGTATTACACAAAGCTCAAGACCAATTTGGTTACTTACCAAAGGAAATTCTAAATGTAATATCAGAAGAGCTTAAAATACCTTTATCAGAAATATATGGAGTTGTTACATTTTATTCTCGATTTTCTTTAATTCCAAAAGGAGAAAATCAAATAAGTGTATGTTTAGGAACTGCTTGTTATGTTAAAGGAGCTCAAAAGATATTGGACAAGGTAGAAGAAGAGCTAGGTATTACAGTAGGAGGGACTACTCCAGATAGAAAATTTTCCATTAGTGATACAAGATGTTTAGGAGCCTGTGGTTTAGCACCTGTATTAGTGGTGAATGAAGATGTGTATGGTAGGCTTAAACCAGAAGATGTGAAAGAGGTATTAGACAAGTATAGGTAATTTGGGGGTGTAAAAATGATAACTATTGAAGATTTAAATAAAATTAAAGAAGAAACATTAGCTAAAATTAGTTTAAGAAAACAAGAACAAAGAAGCATAGTAGATGATAAAGAATGTATAAAATTGCATTCAACTCATGTACTAGTATGTGGAGGAACAGGATGTCATTCTTCAGAAGGAGACAAGATAAGGGAGTTGTTAGCAGAAAAAGTTAAAGAAAAAGGTTTAGATGGACATATTAAAGTAATATTGACTGGATGTTTTGGCTTATGTGAATCTGGTCCTAATATTGTAATATATCCTGAAGGAATTTTTTATAGCCATGTAAAATTAGAAGATGTGAATGAAATAGTAGAAGAGCATCTACAAAAAGGTCATGTGGTAAAAAGATTATTATTTAAGGAATCCTATGTAGATGGTGTTATAAAACCTGTGAATGAAATAAACTTTTATAAAAAACAAACTAGGGTAGCTTTAAGAAACTGTGGGCTTATAAATCCTGAAAATATTGATGAATATATTGCTTTAGATGGATATCAAGCTTTATCAAAAGCTGTAACTGAAATGACCCAACAAGAGGTAATAGATTTAGTTAAGACTTCTAATCTTAGAGGAAGAGGAGGAGCAGGATTCCCAACAGGGAAAAAGTGGGAAACAGCTTTTAAATATTCTGCAGATCAAAAGTATGTAATATGTAATGCAGATGAAGGAGACCCAGGAGCATTTATGGATAGATCAATATTGGAAGGAGATCCTCATTCTGTATTGGAAGCCATGGCTATATGTGGTTATGCTATAGGAGCAAATCAAGGCTATGTATATGTAAGAGCAGAATATCCAATAGCAGTCCATAGACTTGAAGTAGCTATAGAACAAGCTAAGGAGAAAGGTTTACTTGGGAAAAATATATTCGGGACTGATTTTAATTTTGATATAGAATTGAGACTAGGAGCTGGAGCTTTTGTATGTGGAGAAGGAACAGCTTTGATGGAATCCATTGAAGGGAAAAGAGGCATGCCCAGAGTTAAAATTCATAGGACTTCTCATAAGGGGCTATGGGGGAAACCAACTATAATAAATAATGTAGAAACTTTTGCAAATATTCCAGTAATATTCCAAAAAGGAGTAGATTGGTTTAGATCAATTGGTACTAAAGATTCTCCTGGCACGAAGGTATTTGCTCTAGGAGGGAAGGTAAAAAACACTGGATTAGTTGAAATACCTATGGGAGTTACGTTAAGGGATATAATATTTGATATAGGTGGAGGAATACCTAATGATAAAAAGTTTAAGGCAGTTCAAACAGGAGGTCCATCAGGAGGATGTATACCAGAAAAATATTTAGATATTTCTGTAGATTTTGAATCTTTAGCAGAACTTGGCTCTATAATGGGTTCTGGTGGAATGGTTGTTATGGATGAAGATAATTGTATGGTGGATATAGCTAGATTCTTTTTAGATTTTACTGTAGAAGAATCTTGCGGGAAGTGTACCCCTTGTAGAGAAGGTACCAAACGAATGCTTGAGACATTGGAAAGAATAACAAAGGGTGAGGGTACATTAGAAAATATTGATACTTTAGAATCTTTATCGGGAACTATAACTATAGCATCATTATGTGGGCTTGGTCAAACTGCAGCTAATCCAGTAATATCTACATTAAAATACTTTAGAGATGAATATGAAGCTCATGTAAATGAGAAAAGATGTCCTAGCGGTACATGTCAATCTTTGTTAGAGTATTTTATTACAGAGAAATGTATTGGATGTACAAAATGTGCTAGAAATTGTCCAGTATCATGTATTAGTGGTGAAATTAAGGAAAGACATGTTATAGATACGGAAAAATGCATTAAATGTGGTACCTGTATGGAAGTATGCCCAGCTGGTGCAGTAATTAAAAAATAGGAGGTATAAATATGAGTAATGTAACTATTAATATAGATGGGCAGGATGTAACAGTGCCTAGGGATTATAATATAATTCAAGCAGCTGAAAAAATAGGTATTGAAATACCAGCTCTATGCTATGATAAAAATCTTTCACCTTTTGGTGGATGTAGATTATGTTTAGTAGAAATAAAGGGCTATAAAAATCTTGTTGCTTCTTGTTCAACCAAGGTGAAAGAAGGAATGGAAATATATACAGAATCCGAAAAGGTAGTTAAAGTTCGTAAGGATATTTTAGATTTATTATTATCTAATCATCCAATGGATTGTTTAACTTGTGATAAAGTTGGGGAATGTAAACTTCAAGATTATGCTTATAAATATAATATAAAAGGTGGTTCTTTTAAAGGGGAAAAGAAAAACTACGCTATAGATAGTTTAAATCCTGTTATGGAGAGAGATCAAAACAAGTGTATATTGTGTGGGAAATGTGTAAGAGTATGTAAAGAAATTCAAATAAGTAATGTTGTAGATTTTGTAGGAAGAGGATTTAATACAAAAGTTACGACTGCTTTTGATGAACCAATAGATTATGAGAATTGTAGGTTATGTGGGCAATGTATTAGTGTATGTCCTACTGGAGCACTTATAAATAAACAGTTTAAAGGCATAAGACCTTGGGAGGTGGAAAAAGTTAGAACTACTTGTCCTTTCTGCGGAACGGGGTGTAATTTTGATTTAAACATAAAAGACGGCAAAGTAGTAGGAGTAACACCAAATCCAGAATCTCCTGTAAATGGTACTTCCCTTTGTGTAAAAGGTAGATATCATACTGACTTTATAAATAGTCCCGATAGATTGACTACTCCTTTAATTAAGAAAAAAGGAAAATTTGTAGAAGCTAGTTGGGAAGAAGCTATGGCTTTAGTGGTAGAAAATTTACAAAATGCTAAAAGAAATTATGGTCCAGATTCAATTGTAGGGCTTAGTTCCGCACGTTGTACTAATGAAGAAAATTTTGTATTCCAAAAGATGATGAGAGTTGCCATAGGAACAAATAATGTAGATCACTGTGCTAGAACCTGACATGCTCCAACGGTTGCAGGTCTTGCAACTACATTGGGAAGTGGAGCTATGACTAATTCTATTGGTGAAGTAGAAGGGAATGAAGTACTATTTGTTATAGGATCAAATACTACAGAAGCTCATCCTATAATTGGGAACAAGATGAAGAAAGCGGTAAAAAACGGAGCTAAACTAATAGTTGTGGATCCTAGAAAGACAGAATTAGCTTCTATGGCGGATTTATGGTTGCCTTTGAATTCAGGTACAGATGCAGCTTTAATAAATGGGTTAATGCATATTATAGTAAAAGAAAACTGGCACGATAAGGAGTTTATAGAAAAACGTTGTAAGGGATTTGAAAACTTATTAGAGACAATAGAAAAATACACACCAGAAGTAGTATATAGAATAACTGGAATACCAGAAGAATTATTATACGAAACAGCAAAACTATATACTAGTACAAAAAAAGCAGGGATATTTTATACTTTAGGAATAACAGAACATACTACAGGAACGGCAAATGTAATGAATTTAGCAAATTTAGCTATGTTAACAGGTCATTTAGGAATAGAAAATGCAGGTATAAATCCATTAAGAGGACAAAATAATGTTCAAGGGGCTTGTGATATGGGTGCTCTCCCTAATATTTATCCAGGGTATCAGGATGTAGCATCTAAAGAAAGCAGAAAGTTTTTTGAAAAAACTTGGGGAGTCCCATTAAATCCTAATTACGGGTTAAGAATACCAGAAATGCTAGATGAAGCTTTAAAAGGCAATGTAAAGGTTATGTATATAATGGGTGAAGATCCAGTACTTACAGATGCTGATGCAAATCATGTAAAAAAAGCTTTAAATAGTTTAGATTTTCTAGTAGTTCAAGATTTGTTTTTAACAGAAACTGCTAAATTTGCAGATGTAGTTTTTCCTGCAGCTTGTTATGCAGAAAAGGATGGGACTTTTACGAATACAGAAAGAAGAGTTCAAAGAGTGCGTAAAGCAGTTAAGGCACCTGGAGAATGTAGAGAAGATTGGAAAATATTAATAGAGGTTGCTCAGAGATTGGGAGCCAAAGGTTTTGATTATGAAGATGCAGAAGAAATATTTGAAGAAATAAGGATTACAATGCCTACTTATAGAGGAATAAATTATAAGAGAATAGATAAAGTAGGATTGCAGTGGCCTTGCCCAACAGAAGATCATCCTGGAACACCTTTCCTCCATAAAGAGGAGTTTACACATGGTAAAGGTTTGATGATTCCAGTAGAATATGAAGAACCGGCAGAATTAGTATGTGATGAATATCCTATATTACTTTCCACTGGTAGAATGCTTTATCATTACAATGTTATGACTAGATATTTAAAAAGTTTAAACGATATAAGACCTTACGAACTAGCAGAGATTAATCCAATAGATGCAGAGAAAATAGGAGTTAAGGAAGAAGATTTTGTAAGAGTTACTTCTAGACGGGGCTCTATAACAACAAGGGTTACTATAACTGAAAAAGTAAAACCTGGGATGATGTTTATGACTTTCCACTATAAAGAATCTCCAGTAAATGAATTAACTAACTCAGCTTATGACCCTATTACTAAGACTGCAGAGTATAAGATTTCTGCTGTAAAGGTAGAAAAAGTTACAGAAATATAGGAGAAACAGGTTTTAGTTCAAGAGATGTGATTCCTGAAGCTATTATAAAAGTTTGTACTGAAATGGCAAATGGAATAGTAGAAGCTATAAGATATTACAGTTTGAGGCTTACTCCTCAGATTATTCCCTAGATAGTGAATTTTATCTAAAGGTGATATTATGAAAAAATTTGGAACAGCAATAATATTAGCTGGTGGTAAAAGTTCTAGAATGGGTTTTGATAAACAATTTTTAAAAATTAATAATAAAAGATTAATTGATATGATGATAGAAAAGTTAAAAAAAGAGTTTGAGGAAATAATCATTGTAACAAATAAGCCTAAAGAATATAGAGGGTATGGACAGAAAATTTTAACAGATATAATCAAGAATGCAGGACCTTTAGCTGGTATTTATACAGGTTTAAAAGAAGCTAAATTTGAGTATGCATTTGTCATAGCTTGTGATATGCCTAATATTGATATTGATTATATAAACTATATGAAAGAAATCATAGATAAATATAAAGTAGATGTTTGCATAACGAAAGTTAATGGTAATATAGAACCATTTCATGGATTTTATAGCAAAAAAATTACAGAAAGTATTAGAGAACATTTGGAAACAGAAAAGAGAGATATTAAAAGTTTAGTTAAGAAGCTAAACACATATTATATTGAAGAAAAATTAGTCAAAAGATATAGTCCGAGTTTAGATATATTTAAAAATTTAAATACTAAAAAGGATTTGGAACATTTTAATGAAAAGTTAGGAGGGAAAAGCAGTTGTTAAATATGAAGAAAAATTAATATTTGGATTATCAGGAAAGACCTAGTAACTATATATATTGCTTTTGAAAAAATTGCAAGATCTATAATTTTATTTTATTTTTAGTACCCGATAATACAGGTCTTTAAATAAGGAGATAAAATAATAGTGGAATTAATAGAATAAATGAAGAAGAAAAAAGTGTTATTTTTTCCACTCATATTACTTCAGATTTGGATAAAATAGCTGATAACATAATTTTAATACATGATGGTACCATTTTATTCTCAGGTACTAAAAATGAATTTATAAATTCCTATCAGAAGGTAGGTTTGTATACTGACCATTTGGAAAACAGTGAATTCACTAACAAAGTTTATAATATAGAAAAAGTAGATGAAGATTTATTTACAGGATATATTGCGGGAGATCTTGAATTTTCACAAGAACAATTTGTTTCAATCGATAAATGTACTATAGAAGAAGTTATGATTATGATGATAAAGAATAGGGGTAAATAACTTAAAAACAAATAGTTTAAAGCGTATTGAATAAGCAATGACCTGAAGAGCACTTCAAAAAAATAGTTAAATAGTAGGCATTTACTAAATACCTAACATTTTAAATGGTTTTTATTTAAATAAAGATTAAAAGCATACTTATTTGATTTTTGTGCATTGAGCACAGCGAAAGGAATGATAGTTAAAATGAGAAGACTTATATTTTCTATAAGAAAAGATATTATACTTCAGAAGAAATACATAATTTATCTTCTACCAATCCTAACGGTTGCAATAATTTTTATAAACCATAACTTGCAACAACCTATAAACGACTTTATGTCATTTTTATTGGTTGAATTTTTTGGGATTCATATATTATTTAATGGATTAGCATTACTTGAAGACAATGAATATGAGCGTACATATTTAATTATATCCCCATATTGTAGAGATGCAATTGTAATAGGAAGATATTTGTTTTTGCTTATTGCATTTATAAGTATAATGCTTATATATATTAATTTCAATAATAACAAATTATCTTAATTTTTATCCAGTAGGATATTTGAATGGAACGATATTATCAATAACGTCAATTTTTATAAGTATGTGGTTTGGGATAAATTTAAGTTTATATTACAAAATAGGTTATAAAAAAATGAAAGTTATTGGGAATTTGTTTATATTTTTATCTCCGTTTCTACTACCGGTTGTAACACAAAAATTATCACATAGCTCTTTAGTATCAAAAATAGATTCATTTAAAAATTTATCGTTTTTATTTATAGGCATGGCTTTAATAATATACTTAGGTTCCTGTATATATTCACTTAAGGTGTTTGAAAGGAGAGACTTATAGTTGATAGAAAAGGGTTATAATTTATTTGTAATTATAATTGGATAGCACCTAAATTGAAGATAAAAAGTCCCCAATATTCCCTTTATTTTATTGTAGCCAAAAAGGAGTGAAAATGTGAAAAACAAAAGTTCTTAATAATCTAATAATCTATTGTTGTAGGAAAAATATTTCCCTAAGGGAGGACACAAAGGGGGTGATGATTAGTGGATTCTGAACCGCTGCCCAGTTGTTGCAATTATAGTTATATGAAATCAAATAATATGAAGAACCCTAATCATTACCAAAGATTAAGGTTCTTCTAAGGGGGGTAATATGGATGAAAAAAGACTAAAAGAACTAATAAAAGAAAAAAGATGAATCCAGTAGATGTAGCTGAATTATTAGAATCCTTGGATGTTCAAACTGCTTTACTTATATTTAGAACTTTACCCAAGGATTTAGCAGTAGAAGTATTTGCTCATTTTTCTGTAGAACAGCAAAGGGAGCTTGTAAGCTTAGTTACAGATAAAGAATTAAAGCATTATAGTAGATGAGTTATATTTTGATGACATGATAGACATACTAGAAGAAGTTCCAGCTAATGTAGTAAAGAAGATATTATTAAATGCTAAAGAAGAAGAAAGGAATTTAATAAATCAATTTTTAAGATATCCACCTGAATCAGCAGGTAGCATAATGACCATAGAATATGTAGATTTAAAAAAGAACATGACAGTAAAAGAAGCTCTAGAGCATATAAAGGAAACAGGATTAGATAAGGAGACAGTTTATACCTGCTATGTTACAGATGCAAATAGGAAGTTAGAAGGAATAGTATCTTTAAGAAAGCTTGTCATAAGTGATGAAGATTTATTAATTGAAGATATAATGGAAAGAGATGTTATATATGTTCATACGCATGATGATCAAGAGACAGTAGCAAGGGTATTTAAAAGATATGGATTTTTGGCATTACCTGTAGTAGATAATGAAGGACGATTAATAGGAATAATAACTGTAGACGACATTATGGAAGTAATAGATCAAGAAGCAACAGAAGACTTTCAAAAGATGGCAGCTATGTCTCCAACGGAAGAAAAATATTTGGAAACTAGTGTACTTTCCTTAGCTAAAAACAGAGTTATATGGCTATTAGTATTGATGATTTTTGATACTTTTGCAGGAGGTATTATACGAAAGTTTGAAAATTTTCTTCAGTCTGTGGTGATTTTAACAGCATTTTTACCAATGCTTATGGATACTGGTGGAAATGCAGGAAGTCAATCTTCTACATTAATAATCCGTGGCATTGCATTAGGAGAAATATCACCTAAAGATACAGGGAAAGTTGTATTAAAAGAACTAGGAGTTAGTTTAATAGTTGGGATTATATTAGCAATAGTAAATTTATTTGGAATATATTTAGTTCATAATGTTGAATTTTTAATAGCTCTTACTGTATCTATAACTTTATTTGTGACTGTGGTAATATCAAAGGTTATAGGAGGAATACTACCCATGATAGCTAAAAAACTCAATATAGACCCAGCTATAATGGCAGGACCCCTTATTACCACTATAGTGGACGCACTTAGTTTGATTGTTTATTTTTCAATAGCTTCTTGTTTGTTAAATGAGGAAATTGCATAATTAACTTTTTTAATCAAGGTTAAAAAAGAGTATAAAGAATTAGCCCATTAATAAATGGGATTTTGAAATTATTATTAATATTTTCGACAGTAAAATCCTCAATTCTTAGTATATTTATATAGTTTGTTAAGCTGCTTTACTCAAAGATTTCATTGTGTTTATTGCTATGGTACCTGATATTAGTGCTATGCAATTTAATATTGCGTGGACCTTGACTTTTTTAATACCTTTAGACCTTACATTATCGAGGTTTAGGTAGCATTTTAATCTACTAAAACACCTTTCTACGGAGGTTCTTTTATCATATTGCTTTTTCCAAACATCTGTGTATCGTAAAGGATAACCATAATACCTTGGATTTTCTTTATAGTTTACTTTAAGGGTATAGCCGTAATTAGAGCTTGAGCACCAGTTCATCCCGTGTGGACAATCACACCGTCCTAGGGCATGAGGGCATCTAAATTTTAAATAATTTCCATCTTTGCCCCAGTAAACTAACTTGTAACCTCCTGAACAAATAGGATTAAAAGCTTCATCTAATCCTTCAGGTGGAGCATAGCTACCCCTTGGATTGTAAGCTATTATTGGAATGCCTTGATATTCGTTGATTATGGTCTTGTAGACATAATCAAGATCATAGGCAGAATCCATAGCATAATATTTAGGTTTAAAGGTATCTTTATAGTTTTCAAAGAATTGCTTTATCAAAGGCAAAGCCATGGTACCATCATAATTACTAGCTGGGGAGATTAGCAGATCTAGTGGCAACTCACTTTTGGAATCACAAAGAATATGGAGTTTCCAACCAAACCATCGTATGTTGTTGCCATTGGTATCTTTTTTCATTCCCCAGTTAGGATTAGTACCGTCATGAACAATGTTTTTCTTTGGCTTAGCAGCTTCAAAAGAATCCAATTTAGTTGAATCTATTGAGATATGCTCTCCGTCAATGATATCAAGTTCTTTAGCTTTAATAACTAAGTCATGAAAAATCTGTTCAAGAGATTCAGAGTTTGATAGTTTTTCAAGAAATCTACTAAAAGTGGATTCAGATGGAACCTTACCAAGTACATCAAAACCACAGCAATATCGAAGTACAGGATTTTCTTTAAGCTTGACAACTAAATCCTTAATAGTATCAATTTTTTCAACCTGCATTGCGATTAATGAATAAATAAAAACCTCAGGCTCATAACCTTTAGGACCCTTGGAATTAGAAGGTTTTCTGAGTTCGTTAGCAAGTTTAGAGACATCAATATTAGCTAAAATTAATTCTAATCTAGATTGTTGCTGAAATTTAATAATTTCTTTAAAGGAAAAAAGAGATGTTTGTCGAATATACATGTTAAGTGATTTCACCCCCATCGTTTTTTGTTTTGGTATCACTTAACATATTCGATATTAATGGGGTGAAATCCTTTTTTTGTTATTGTAGAAATTAGTAAAATCAACGTTTTTAAATTATGAAATTTACTTAAATATATAAATAAAATTTTTTATTCAGCTTTATATTTTATGTGAAGCAAAATGAATGATTTATAAAAAGCGAAGTCATTTAAAAAATTTTATGATAATTTATAATTAGAAATATCATAAAGTATAACATTATACCAAAATAATTATTTTCAATTTAGAAATAGAAAGATTATATTAAGGGAAATCTTTGTAGTTTATTAAAAAAAGAAGTTACAGCACAAATGCTTAATTTTTTAGGTATTCCTTGATAAGTTATCGGGAAAGAGATAAAATATATTGTTAGTAGTAGAAATTAGTAGTAAAAAAATAAAAAATAAAAACAAAAAGGAGAGACATCCAAATTAATATAAAGTGTTTAAATATCAATATTTGGGTGTTTAAATATATCTTTATGTTTAACACTACATGTATTATACAGGGAGGGGTTATATGACAAAAATTGCTTTTACAGGTGGACTTTTAATTGATGGAACTGGGAAAAAGGCTTTAGAAAATTCTTTGGTCTTGATAAAGGATAAGAAAATTCAGTATGCTGGACCAATGAAGGATTTTGGGAAAGATTATGAAATTATTGATATCAGAGGGAAAACCATAATGCCAGGTATAATTGATACTCATTTACATTTTAGTGGAAATCTTACTGATGATGATACTGAATGGGTATTAGAACCTGTTACTCAAAAAACTATAGTAGCAGTAGCTCAAGCTAGAGAAGCATTAGAACATGGACTTACATCTGTGGGTGAAATTTCTCGATTTGGGATACATATTCGTAATATGATTGAAAAAGGGATTATTCCTGGACCTAGGGTGGTAGCAACAGGGCTTGGATTTTGTAGGACTTCTGGTCATGGAGATTCACATAAATTACCTTTAGAATATAATGACAAATCTCATCCTTGGGCAGAAAGAGTAGACGGACCTTGGGAATTGAGGAAAGCTATTAGAAGGAGAATTCGTGAAAATCCTGATGCTATTAAGATATGGACTACAGGAGGAGGAATATGGAGACATGATGCTAAGGCGGATAGCCATTATTGTATGGAAGAAATTCAAGCAGTAGTAGATGAATGTAATATGATTGGGCTACCAGTTTGGTCTCACGCTGAAGGATATGATGGAGCTCTAAATTCTTGTAAAGCAGGTGTGTCTGCAATTATTCATGGACAAGAATTAAATGAAGAATGTTTGGAAATAATGAAGGAAAAGGATATTACCTTTTGTCCGACATTACAGTTTTTTTACGAATGGTTTACAGTATACGAACCACCTTATAGACCTATATTAGATAACTATCCAGGTGATACAATAGCTGAAAAGGAATTAAATCGTATAATAGAAAATCTTAAAAATGCTAATAGTAAAGGTATAAGAATAACTGTAGGTTCAGATTCATTCTGTAGCAGTTTAACCCCTTATGGAGAATATGCTATTACTGAGATGTATGCTCTTAATAGAGCTGGGCTTTCTGAGATGGAAGTAATAGTAGCGGCTACTAAAAATGGTGCAGAGATGCTTAAAATAGATGATATTACTGGGACTCTTGAAGAAGGTAAATTTGCTGATCTATTGGTTGTTAAGGGCAATCCTCTTGAAGATATTCATAATATTTCTGTTGGAAATATGGAAATGATAATGAAAGAAGGAGAATTTATAAAAAGAGAATAGTTTTAAAAGTATTACTATGAAATTGGAGTGTAACCCATAAAACTAGCGTATATTAGTAATGAATATACTGTGGTGGATAAGATAGAAAGTGTAAGATCACTGAAAAGTGATCTTTTTTTTATGTTTTGTAAAGTGAATTTTAAATCCAGATTTGAATCACGTTGTGATTATACTTTGTATGTAATATTATAAAAATAAGATAGCTTAATATTAAGTGTAAAAAATTATAAAACTTAGTTATAAATATAATTATAGTAAAATTAAGCAAGTTATTTATTATATTTATAACAAAAAAATATTTATTAGGAGGTGATTAAAAAATATTTTTTTTAAGTATTAAAAATAAAAATTTAAAAAATTTAAAAAGGGGGAAAAGTAATGAAAAAGTTTTTACGTTTATTGATGGTTTTAACGTTAATCATGGCTATGACAATTCCAGTCATGGCAGAAAGTCAATTATTATCAAATAGTAATGCAGATCAATATGTTCCAGGAGAATTGATAGTTTCTATTCAAAAGGATAATGGTTATTCAACCCAAAGTATTAGAAATAACATTGTTAAACATACTTCAATAATTAATAGTAAAAAAGGATTTAATATTAAAAAATCCCTTATTGATACTGATGAGAATAATATCAAAACAAGTAATTTTGATAGTAATTTTAAAGCAACTGTAATTGAAAATATGGGATATGTTTATTTGGTTGGTTATTCATCTAATGAATATAAAACTATAGATCATGCAATTAAGGCTTTAAAACAAGAACTAGAAAGCAATGGTTTAAAAGTAAATAGCATTGAACCAAATTATATAATGCATGCAATAGGAGAAGTTGCAGAAGATGAAGAAATTCAAATTTATGATGTTCATAATAATCAGAAATGGCAATATGAAATGATTAAAGCACCACAAGCTTGGGATATTACCCCAGGTAGTATGGATGTAAAAATAGCTGTAGTAGATACTGGAATTGACTATAATCATCAAAGTTTGAGAAACTATGTTAACACAAGTTTAGGGAAAAACTTTACAAGTTCTAATAGTTCAGATTTTATGGATAGAGCTGGTCATGGTACTCACGTAGCAGGAACAATTGCTAGTTATGGCATAGTGTCAGGAGTTATGAAACAAGGTACTTTAATACCAGTAAAAGTATTAGGCGATAATGGCAGTGGATCAGTTTATGGGATAATTGAAGGTATATTACATGCAGCTAATGTAGGAGCTGATGTAATTAATATGTCATTAGGTGGCGGAGGATATGTACAAGCATTTGATAATGCATGTCAAACAGCAATGTCAAAAGGTGTTATTATAGTAGCAGCTAGTGGTAATGAATATTCTTCCAGGATTAGTTATCCAGCAGCATATGATGGTGTAATAGCAGTAGGAGCTGTAGATTCAAATAGAAATAGGGCAAGCTTTTCTAATTATGGGACAGGCTTAGATGTCATGGCACCAGGAGTAAATGTATATAGTACAGTTCCTAATAATGGGTATCAATATATGTCAGGTACTTCAATGGCAAGTCCTCATGTAGCTGGAGTAGCAGGATTGATGCGATCAGTTAATAAAAATATTTCTGTACAAGAAGCTGCAGATATATTAAGAGAGACAGCACAATATGCAGGTGATAGCTATTACTATGGTTACGGGATAGTAGATGCTTATGAAGCAGTTAAAGCAGCTAGAGGTGAAGATGTAATAGAACCAATATTTAAGGATATTTCTACTCAAGAAGCAGCAGAAATGATAGCAGCTAATAAAAACAATCCGCAATTTGTTATTTTAGATGTAAGGACTCCAGAGGAATATAAAGAAGCCCATATTGAAGGTGCAATAAATATTGATTATTATGGGGATAATTTTAGAAGTGAGATAGAAAAACTAGACAGAGATAAAAAATATTTAGTTTATTGTAGGACTCAAGGTCGTAGCGGATATACTGTAGATTTAATGAAAGAATTGAATTTTAAAGAAGTTTATAGGATGCTTGGAGGAATGAATAAATGGTTAGAAGAAGGAAGACCTGTAGTAAGTTTAGAACCAGAACCAGAACCAGAGCCAGATTTACCTATCTATGCAACAATTACAACTATAACAACAGATAAAACAGAATATTTAAGAGGAGAAACTGCAAAGATAAATATAAAAGTAACAGATAGAGATGGCAGACCAATGCCATATGCATGGATAGATTTATATATTACAAGACCTAATGGAACTACATTTAGAAATATATTATTGACAAATACTTCAGGTATTGCTGTATATAATTTTAATACAACATCTTCAATGGAACTAGGAACTTATAAAATTACTGCAAACACTTTCCCTACAAATGGATATGAAAATAGTACTGCTAATACTACTATTAAATTAGTAGATGAAGTTATGCCAGAACCAGATCCAGAACCAGAACCAGAACCAGAGCCAGATTTACCTATCTATGCAACAATTACAACTATAACAACAGATAAAACAGAATATTTAAGAGGAGAAACTGCAAAGATAAATATAAAAGTAACAGATAGAGATGGCAGACCAATGCCATATGCATGGATAGATTTATATATTACAAGACCTAATGGAACTACATTTAGAAATATATTATTGACAAATACTTCAGGTATTGCTGTATATAATTTTAATACAACATCTTCAATGGAACTAGGAACTTATAAAATTACTGCAAACACTTTCCCTACAAATGGATATGAAAATAGTACTGCTAATACTACTATTAAATTAGTAGATGAAGTTATGCCAGAACCAGATCCAGAACCAGAACCAGAACCAGATCCAATACCAATAAAAAAGACATTAACCAATATTTCAACAGATAAAACATCTTATAAACAAGGAGAAAAAATTACAGCTACAATTAAAGTAACAGATGAAAATAAAAATGCTCTAATAGGTGCGACAGTTAAGGTTACACTTACTAATCCAAGAGGGATTAATGAAACTGCAACATTAACAACTAATTCATATGGAATTGCTACTTTTACAAAATCCACATGTACTAGTGACCCAGTAGGGACGTACACTATAAAAGTTGATACTACATTATCTGGATATGAACCCAGTTCAGCATCTACATCTGTATGGCTTACTACAGGTGGTGGCTGAGGTAGATAATTTTTCTCTTGAGTTCAAGAGGGAAAGTATAATTTTACTAAATTTTTAAAAAAAGAGGTAGTCTTGCAAGACTACCTCTTTTAAAATCTAAAAATTTCAACAAAATATTGTATTTTTTTATATCATTGATATTATTATGAACTATATAGAAGTCAATTTTTAAATATGGGAGGTGGATATAATTGATAATATATGAAATACCCGGGAGAGAAAATATAGAGATTGAAAACATTGTATTTGATTATAATGGAACCATAGCAGTAGATGGGAAGATATTAGAGGGAGTAGGGGAACTTTTTTTAGAATTAGAAAAGTATGCAAATCTTTATATACTTACAGCAGATACATATGGAACTGTAGTAGAACAATGCAAAAATATTCCTGTTAAGATACTAACTTTTCCTAAAGAAAATGCAGGGAAGTCTAAAAAAGATATAGTCGAAAAAATAGGTAAAGAAAAAACTTTAGCAGTGGGAAACGGTTTTAATGATATACCTATGTTTAAAGAAGCTACATTATCTATAGCTATAATTGAGGGAGAAGGAGCTTCAGGGAAATTATTATGGCAAGCAGATATAGTAGCAAGAAATATTATAGAGGCAATAAATATTATTTTAGATAAAAATAAATTAAAGGCTACATTGAGAAACTAGAAAATAGCCAAACGTTAGGGATAATTTCTAACGTTTGGCATATATCATTTTTTCAAGGTAATTATTTTAGATTTAATTATTATTACATATTTTTTTATTTATTCTTAGTTTAGAGAAATAAGATAGGTTTAATTATCCTTCAACATTTTCATGATATAATCATTCTTCTCAATAAGTTTAAAAACAGGTACACCTATTAAACTTACTATTATAAATTCAGATAAAGCAATTTGTCCAGCTACTATAAAGAAGTTAACAGGAGTTTCTGATAATAAATATATTTCTAATCCTATGAATGCATTAAATATAGCTGGCCAGAGGCTGGCTATATATATGTTTTTAGTTTTACTCATGGAATATAATGCTAGGAAACTTAAAAAAGTACCGTATACTACATCAATTATTCCAAAAGGACTCCCTATATTAGCCAAAGCATTGCCTAAAGTTAATGGAAGTACATAAAATGGATCTATATAGGCTAATAATGTGAGTATTTCTGATACTCTAAATTGCAATGGTCCATAAGACAATGAAGAAAAAGCATAAGTCAATGCCACATATAGAGCAATCACGACTCCAGCTTTTGTAAGTTTTTTAGTATTCATAAACATCCCTCCAAGATTTTTCATCTTGGCTACCCAAATTATTAGAATAAAAAAACATCCCAAAAGGGATGTCAAATAATCCCTTGATTTTTTTAAAGTGGGTGCCAAGGAAACACTTTTTTTATTAGTTATTATAACATATCATATATAAGATATAAAAACAAGATGACGTTAAGTCTAATAGTTGTAAATAAGGTAAAGTAATTTCTAGGATATATTACATTAATTTCTTGAATATTCCATATTTATCAAATATAATGAAGTTATATAATCTAGAAAGAAGTGATTCGGATGACTAATGTACTAATTGTTGAGGATGAACCTTTAATTGCAAAGGGATTAACAACTATTATAAATTCAATAAACGAAGAAATAAGAATTAACATAACGGGATATGCAGAAAAAGCCCTAGAATATGTTAAAAACATGGATTACAATATGTTTTTATTAGATATTCAATTAAAAGACTATTCAGGATTTGATTTAGCTAAAGAAATCAGAGATATAGATAAATATAAACTAACCCCCATTGTATTTATAACAGCAATTCCTACAAGAGAACTAATGGCATTTAAAGAGATACATTGTTATGACTATATAGTAAAACCTTTTAAAGATGAGGAGGTAGAACATATTTTAAAAACCCTAATTAATTATGGGATAGAAATGGAAGAAGATACTTATATAAAAATAAAGCAGAGAGAATATTCTTACCTTATAAACGAAGATGAAATAATTTATATTGAATCTAGAAAAATTATTTATTGTAACCATAAATGAGGAGATAAGCTTATCTACCTATACTTTAAAGCAGTTAATGGACAAACTAGGGGGAAATTTTGTGCAGTGTCATAGAGGATACATAATTAATATGAACTATATAGAAAAAATTCATAAGACTGAAAATGATATTTACCTCAAAGGAGTTGAGATTCCTATACCTATAGGAAGGAAATATAAAGATTATATTAGGGGTAAGATTTATGAAATTGATTGAATTAATTATATTGGGAATATTTGATATTACAGAATATATGATGCTGTCAAATAAATTAGTTAAGGCTAAAAAAGTTCAAAATAGCAAAGCATTTAAAGGGTTAATGTTAAATTTATTTATTCTACTAGTTTCCATATTAATGCATTGGTATATAGATATTGAAGGTATTTTAAAAAATATAATTGTAATGGCCACTTTTTCTTTGGGGGCAATATATGTAAATTTTATTATGTTAAGAGATAGCCTGAAGAATGAATATGAAATAAAACAATTACAAATTTATGAAGATTATATTCCCAGAATTGATGAATTAATTAATGAAATAAGGGTTAAGCAGCATGAATTTGACAATCATATTCAAGTATTAAATATGATTGCCGTTACAAGTACAGACTATGAAGATATTGTTAATTTTAGGGAAAATTATATAAAAGAGATAGAGGTAAATAGAGATTTAGAAGATTTAATTAAACTTGATAATAAAATATTAGTAGGTTTTTTGTATAGTAAAGTAAAAAAAGCTAAGGAACTAGGAATAGATTTCTGGATAGATATAAGAGACTATGGGTTTAAATTAAAAAAAGAAAAAGATATGAATGTTATAGAAATTAAAAATAAACATCCATATCTAAGTGTAGAAAGTATCAATAAGATATTTAATAAAGGATATTTTACAAAATCAAGTAGTAAAAGAGGTTATGGATTATATAATATTAAAGAAATTATAAAAAAACATAATGGTAATATAGAAGTATTTAATGAAAAAATTGAGGGAGAAAATTATTTAGTTTTTAGAATATTATTTGGGACCTATTAATTTTTTTAGCTCATCTGGACATTTTGGTTCTCCCCAAAATACTATAGAAGCTGTATTAACAAGTGCAAATGGTGCTAATTTTAAGTATATTGGTAGTTAATGGACAAATACATATTTTATAAAATCATGTTGTTCGTCCATTTCTATAGCAATACTATAAAGAGAATGATATAGTATTAAATAATCAGAATATTATGGAATTCAAATAGAGAAGGATATTTTTAGAGAAGTAAATTTGATTATTTTATACATCTTTGAATACATTGAAAGGATTTTATCCCATATATACAAAAGGCTATATTATATAGAAACTTATATACATTTATAGAATTAAAATCATTGATTGGAGGATGATGTCAGTGATATATATAATAGTTTATGGGGATAAGTTGTTATAGAAAGAATATGAAAGACTTTCAATTAGCAACTATAAAGGATTTAGCTTATTAATGTAAAAAAATATTTTAAAAATTTTATGGAAATTAAATTATATATCTAAATTAAACATATGCAAGTAACCTAGTACTAATCGCGGAGGGGGACTTGTTTATATAAAAAACTTAGGGAGGAGAAATGAAATAGAATGGAATTAACATTGAATAGTAAATTTGAATATTTAAACGAAAATGAACTTGAGAATATTGATGGTGGTGTTGGTGTAGCAGTATTATATTTAACCGGAAAAGCAGCATTACCGTATGTAGTTGCTGGTATAAAATTTGCTGCATTCTACAATGCTTATAGGAATGGGAATAGCACTACAGTTAATTGCAAACAAATATTTTAAGAAACAAGAATTTGATGCAGATAAGTTTGCTGTGAGTATTTGCGATAATAAAGATGATTTAATAAATGCATTGAAAAAAATGGAATTGATGAATAAAGTTGAAAATAATGATGAAATAAAAGGATTTGATGTACATCCAAAATTAGAAAAGAGAATAAGCAGAATAAAAAATATATATGATAAAAATCCAATTAATTAAAAATGTTTAAAGTTCAAGGTTTGGGTGTCCAAAAATATCTTTATATTTGATACTATGTTGAATTGGAGGAATTTATATGAAAACTAAAAAAGTAGAAAATTTGAAAGAAGTTTTTTATAAAGATCTTATTATACATTTAGTCATATTAATTTTTTTAAGTGCAATATATATATTTGGATTCAAGATGGATTATGTGGATTCGGTAAAAATAATAGTTGTATTATCTTTAGCACCATTAGTCACAATGATAACTTATAAAGTACTAAAAAATGGGGATAAAGAAGAATTTAATAAGATTAAGATTTATACATTTATTTCTTCGTTTTTTTTATGGTTTGTCTCATCAGTATATTTAAATTATATAGACAGAGATAAAACTATGAGTTGGCAGAGATTAATAGTTCATATAATATTTTCTTTAATATTTTCAACTACTATTACTAGTGTGTATGTCTTTACAAGAAAAAAATGGGATGTTGAAATAAAAAAGTAACTATCTAGTTGAGGATACTGAATAATAAAAATTTTAAAAAGCAAAGGTTATACAGTAAAATAATTAATAGAATAGATATAAACAATTATCAGCATTTTTACTTTTAAAGTGAAGATGCTGCTTTAATTAATTTTAAAGATTAATAATTTTATCTAACAATCCCTTAGGAAAAAATCCATCTTCAATGGTATAATATTAACAATAGAGGTGATTAAGATGGATGATAAAAATTTAAATACTAAAGAAAAAATTTTATCTACTACCATTGAATTATACGGACTTAAGGGAGATATTACCGTAAGAGAAATTTGTGAAAAAGCTGGAGTAAATGTTGCTTCTGTAAATTATCATTTTGGTTCAAAAGATAATTTATTAAAAAAGGTAGAAAAACATTATTCTGGATTATTATTTGATATACAAAACAAAATAATAATGGATAAGATGCAAGAGCCTAGAGAAAAATTAATAGATTGGGCAGATGCATTGATGAAGTTTGTTCTAGATTATCCAGCATTAATAATGCTAGTAACAAATTTAGTTTTACAAGATAAGAGCTATAATCCAGAAATCATAGATAAAATTTTAGGGAGTATAGAGTCTAAGAAAAATATCCAAAATATAATATATTCTCTTACACATATAAACGATGAAGAAATTTTAAATTTTAAATATATACAATTATTTTCTGGAGTAATAGGACCTATTATTTTTCAAATGATACCAAATATTAAGGATACTAATAATGTGTTTATGGATTTAAATAATGAAGTAGAAAGAAAAAGATATATAGAAAACTTAGTGGATACTATAGTGAAATAATAAATATGTATTGATTTTAAAGTAAAAGAGTAATAAAATGTATTTAAACAGATGTTTAAAATAATTGTTTAAATACATTTTTTTATTTGGAGGTGATTAATTGGAAACTATAGCAAATTTCATTGTAAAACATAAAAAAATTATAATATTTTTGTACTTAATATTATGTATAGTAGCATTTATAGGAAATAGATTTGTAGAAGTGAATTATGATTTAAGTTTATATTTACCTAAAGATTTAAATTCAATTAAAGGGAAAAATATATTAGAAGAAGAGTTCGGTATAGGTGGCATTGCTTACATATTAATAAATGATGAACTTTTCTATGAAATAGAAAATATAGTGAAGGATGTCGAGACCATAGAAGGAGTAAGAGAGGTAATATGGCTTGGAACTGTAGAGGATATATTTAAACCCGAAGATTTTATGGATGAAAATATAAAAAAAGAATTTATTTCTGGAAATTCTAATTTAATCCAAATACATTTTGTCAATTCAAATGATTCATTAGAAACTGTGGAAGCTATAGAAGAAATAAAAAATATTCTAGGGGAAAAGGGGATGGTAGGCGGGCCTGCTGCTGTTTCTCACGATTTACAATATACAACAGCTAAGGAAGTAAAATATTATTCTTTATTAGCTTTTGTGATAGTTTCAATAATATTATTTTTATCTTTAGAATCTTTTATTGAACCAATATTGTTTTTTATCACTATAGGAGCAGCAATTATATTAAATATGGGGACAAATGTAATATTTGACAATATATCGTTTACTACACATTCTGTAGCAGCTATAATTCAATTAGCAGTGTCTATGGATTATTCTATATTTTTGCTGCATAGATATGTGGAGGAAAAAGGAAAGCATAAAGATAAAGAACAGGCTATGGTTGAATCGATACATAAAACTTTTATTTCAATATCATCTTCATCCTTGACTACTATTGCAGGTTTTTTAGCTCTTATGATTATGAAATATGCTATTGGGAAAGATTTAGGTATGGTTTTAGCCAAAGGAGTGTTTTTTAGCTTATTGTCTGTAGTTACTTTACTTCCAGTTTTGATTTTATTATTCGATGAAGCGATTGAAAAATATAAACATAAAGTTTATATGCCAAGTTTTAAGAAATCTGCAGCTTTTATCATAAAAAGAAAGTATATATTTTTAATAATAGCAATATTAATAGCAATACCAGCATATCTAGCTCAATCCAATATAAAATATTATTATGCTAATGAAAAAATTTTACCAGAATCTTCTGATTCTAATATAGCGATTAAGGAAATAGATAAATTATTTTCAAATAAAAATCAATTGGCTTTGATTTTACCTAAAGGAGATAAGTTAAAAGAATTTCAGCTTATAAAAGAATTAGAAGATATGGAAGGAGTAGTAGATGTAAAAGGATTGTATTCCATGGTAGATGTAGTAATTCCAGAAACTTTTATACCAGAAGATGTTAAAGGTAATTTTCAATCAGAGAACTATTCTTTAATCAATATAAATTTAAATTTGCCAATGGAAGGAGATATTACTAAGGAAAGTTTAAATAAAATTAAAACAAAAGTATCCAATTATTATGAAGAATGGTATCTAACTGGAGAATCGGCTATATATTCTGATTTACAGAAGACTACAGCAAAAGATTTTAAAAATGTAAATATACTATCTATAATTTTAATATCTAGCATAATTTTAATTGCATTTAAATCTATATCAATTCCTTTAATTTTAGTTTTTATTATTCAGTTAGGAATTTGGATTAATTTAGCCATTCCGTATATACAAGGAACAGAACTAAATTTTATTAGTTTTATAATAATAGGAGCTATACAACTAGGTGCAACAGTAGATTATGCAATATTATTTACATCTAGATATAAAGAAAATTTAGAAATAATTAGTAATCGAAATGATGCATCAATTCAAACAATAAAGGATACGGGAAGATCTATACTTACGTCAGCATTAATACTATTTACTGGTACTTTTAGTGTGTATTTGATTACAAGCATGTCCAATACTAAGGAATTAACTCTTTTAATAGGTAGAGGAGCTATTATATCTTTAATTTTGGTTTTAATGGTCCTTCCATCTTTATTGATTATGTTCGATAAAATTATTAGGGTTAGCACTTTTAATTGGTCTGAAATTAATGACAGAAGGAGGCGATAATTTTGAGAAAAATAGTTTCTATCTTAATAATATTGAGTTTAATATTTTCTGGATTTTCTATAGGATTTGCAGAAGTTTTTAAGGATGAAACTATATATACAAACTTAGACTATAATGGAAATCCTCAAAAGATTGTAGTAGTCAATAGAATTCATGGTGATATTCAAAATGAATATCAAGATAAATATTATATTGATTATGGGAAATATGACAATATATATGTATTGGTAGATGATGTTGAACCAATTATAGAAAAAGATAAAATAAAGTGGCCTTTAGAAGGATTAAAAGATAATGATATATATTATGAAGCAAGTATAAAAAAGGAATTACCTATGAAAATAAATATTAAATATTTCTTAGATGGGAAAGAAATCACAGGAGAAGAACTAGCAGGGAAATCAGGCAACTTAAAAATAGATATATCCATAGAAAATGAAAACAATTTGACTACTCAAATTCAAGTACCTCTTAATTTAGATATTTTTTCTAATATTAAAGTAGAAAATGGAACAATTTCTGTAGTAGGTAAAACTATGACAGTTGTATTTACTCATTTACCTATTGGAGATGGGAAATTTAGTATAGAGGCTAAAGGGGAAAATATAGAATTAGATTCAATTTTAATTTCCTCGATTAATTCTAAAATGCCAGTATCAGAAGATTTAGAGGATTTTTCATCAGGGATTGATGAAATGGCAGAAGGTTTTAATGAATTAGAGGAAGGGTCTAAAGAATTAAGTAAAGGGACGTTTCGTTTAAAAGATGGTTTAAAGGTTTTAGCAGATGGAATTAGTGAATTTTATTCTGGCTTTAGCCAGGTAAATAGCAAAACTAAAGAAATATCTAAAGGTTTTAATCAGTTTAATTTAGGTTTTAAAACTTTAAAGGAGAGCATAGGAGATTTAGTAAAGGGAATTGGAGAATTAAATTATGGATTACAAACAATTGGTGAAAAAAGCAGTGGTATTAAAGATGGCTTATTTCAATTAAAAGAAGGAACATCTAATTTAGATGATGGATTAAAGGAATTAAATAATGGTATTACTACTCTTAATTCCAATCATAAACAATTAGTAGAATTAGCTAAATCTTTACAAAATAGCCAAGATCCAAGGGTAAAAGCATTGGCAGAAGGAGTAATTGGTGAAGGAGTGGCTATTGGGAATTTAAGTAGTGGATTAGATGAAAGTTATAAAGGTATGAATGCTATTTCAGAAAATAGCAATAAATTGTATCTAGGCTATATTGAATACAATAATGGATTAAATGAAATACTTGGAGGATATAATGAATTAAATGAAAAACTTCAACCATTGCCTAAGGAATTAGACAATATGTATAGTGGTCATATTCAATTAACTAATGGATTAGACACATTGTTTGAAGGTCTAAATTCAATGGATGATGGAATTTCAAAAATAAATAACAATACAAAAACCCTTCCAGATAAAGTACAGGAATTAGCTGAAGGTCAAGAGGAATTGACTAAGGGAATATCTAAAATAAATGATGAAGGTATAAGTAAAATAAAATACACTGTTGAAATATTTGCAGAAAAAGGGGAAGACACTGAAGACAACTATACTTCTTTTGTAGATAGTAGAAATGTAAATAATTCCACTTGCCAATTTGTAATGAAAACACCGGCAATAAAAATAGAAAGCTCTGAAAGACAAGTAAAAATTGAAGAAAAAAATGATAAAAGTTTTTGGGAAAGATTTTTAGATTTATTTAGAGGTAAAACAGGAGAGTAATTCTCCTGTTTTTGTTGTGTACTATCCTCAATGCTATGCTACCCTATGCTTGTCCTTTAAGAAGAAAAATATACTTGCGGTAATTCTAAGTAAACCAATTATCACTAATGAAATTTTTATATTAGTAGCTTCTTTTAAAGCTATTCCCATCATTGGAGCTATGGCAGAGATTACTGCAATAAATGTATTATATATGGCAATATAGATTGTTCTATTTTCTTTAGGAGTTACTTCTAGTAATTGATTAAATAAAATTAAAGTAGTACCTGCTACAGAAATGCCTATTATTATATTAAATAATACAAGTTGTTTTATGGTGCTGGATAGTGCGTATAATATTGGAGTGATTCCCATTCCAAATATAGCTATACTTAGTGCAAAGCTATTTCCTTTTTTATCGGCAAATTTAGCCCATTTAGTATAAGCGATTACAGAAGAAATACTACTTGCAATAGAAAGAGCACTTAGGTGGATTTCATTTGCCTTTAGTACTTTAATAGAATATATATTAAATAATGGCTGGGCTCCCATCCATCCTATATTAAAAAATAGGGAACAAAGGGTAAAAATTATAAAATCTTTTTCTTTTGGAATTTGTTTAAGGGTTTCTTTTAAAGAGTCAATATACTTATGATGGTTATTTCTATCTTTTTTTATGCCTTTAAATTTAAAATAAGCTATTACTTCTCCCAAAGATACTACAAAGGCTATAACGAAAAATATTTGATATAAAAATATAGTTTCATCGTTGTTTTTAGGTATTTTTGTGAGTAACATTCCCGATATAAAAGTAACTATCATACTAAATATAGTTGCATATCTATTTCTAAGACCCATGGCTAATCCTCTTTCTCTAGGAAGGAATACATCCCCAATGCTTGATTGATATCCCATGGTTCCAATTGAACCAGGTAAGTTCATAAGTCCTACTAATATAACAAACAAGTTGGCACGATTGAGATTATAAAAAAATGGGACTGCAGCAAGTAATAAATAAAAAAATTTATGTATTAACATTATAGTTCCAGTTACTTGTTTTTTATTGTTACTACTTTCTATAAGTATTGCTCCTGGTATAAAAGCAAATATACTTACAAAATGGGGTAGAGAAGTAAGAAGACCTATTTGATAATCAGTAGCTCCTAATCGTTCAGCAAATTTTGCAAAGTATGGATTAACTAAATTTAATGCTACAGTAGCACAAATACCACATATAATGTTTATTTTAGTATTATATTTAATAAGTTCTTCGTCATAAGAAAAACAACTCTTTTCCATAATACCACCTTCTTAATAAAAGTTAGTGACAAGGACATTATACATTAGTGATTGATTAATTTCTACACTTAAAGACAAAATTATTTATTTTATTCTCAATTTATTAAATAAATAGACAAATCATTTAATATATAATTAAAAAATGTTGATTTTCTATAATTTTTCAAAATGTTTTTAGATATTCCATAAAATACATAAAAAACAGAGTATGTCTTAAGACATACTCTGTTTTTAAAACTTTGATTAATTTTCTTAACTTAATAATACTGGCATATATACTGGATTTTTATTATTTCTTTAACTTTACAAGCTTATTGAACAGATCTTTATTTTCTTTAATTTTGTACTCATTACCCAATACGCATAAGTAGTTTTCTTTCATTGTATCTTCTAGGAGTGAAGCATAAGCCTTAATATTTTCTAGTTTTGTATTTAGTACTTCATCTCTAGTTTTTTGTATATCTTCTTGAGTTATATGGGAAATATACCTACTGGTAGCTAATTGTCCTTTACCATGAGGAGTCATTGCAGGATCTAGACGGCTTATAGTCCCTATAATATAGTTACTTAGTTCTGATTCATCTATATCTAGGTTTCTTATATATTCTCCCATATTGTCATAGGCATCTATACTTTCTTTTAAATTTGGATCTCTATAAGAGTAAGTAGTTAGATGACCAGTTCTATCTATTGTTATGCCTGCTCCATAGGCACCGCCTTGGGCTCTAATTCTATTATGAAGATAATCTCCATTAAGAATGGTAGCTAATACATTCATATTTCCACTGTATTCATATCCAAGTTTTTTAAAATTGTATCCTTTAGATACGTATTGAACATTAGCGGAAGATAATATACCTTCATTTAATTTTTGTTCAATAAAATCAAAATTTTTAGAGGTTAAATTTTCTTTATCTAGATTGTTGATAACTATTGGAAGGCTTTTTTTCGTTAAATCTAAATCTTCCTTATCTCCTGTAAAGCTTATAATTAAATTGTTTGCATTGAATATATCATTATATACCTTGTTTAAATTATCTAAAATATCCTGACTATTATTATCAAATTCTTCAATAATATGAGATATGAACCAGTAATAATCTAAACCTTTAAGTTTTTCTGCATATTTCATTGAAGGTGAAAAATAAGAATTTACCCTTAAAGAAGTAAAAATATTTCCCATATTGAATATACTCATTTCTATTCTAGACTTAATTTGTTGTATTAGTTCTTTGATTCGATTTGTATCTTCAATCTTAGATTGAGTGAGTATTTCATTTATCAATTCCATCATTTTATTGATATTATTTCCCACAGCTTTGCCACTTACTATAAATTTGGGATAGAATATTTCATTATTATCATTTTCTATATAAATATTGGCACCAAAATTTATTCCACCTGTATGTATATATATGTCATTTTCAAGTTCTGAGTAATCTCTAACTTGAGTATCTATTTTCCCTAAGATCCCTGCTAACAAGCTTATATATGGAATCAAATTTTCTTCTACTACGGAAGTATCAAAGTAAAAGTCTACATAAGATACTTTACTGGTAAATATATTGTGAGAAAGAAGAGTAATATCTTTAAATTTTATTATTTCTTGTGGAATTATTTCTGCTTTTTTATCTACATCGGATAAAGATAACTTAGGTATAGTTGCTTTAGCTTCAGGAGTATCATCTGATAGCTGCATTTTTTTAAGTTCTTTATTTTGTTTTATTAAATCTTCAATTTCTTTATCGCTAAGAGATTTCTTAAATTTAGCCAATTTTTCTTTTAATGCCCTATCCTTTTCTTCTTGTAGACCTTTTTTAGGTTCTACAATGACCATAGAACTGTGGGGATTTTTGATTAAACGTTCTTCAATAAATTTTTCAAAATATCCTGTGTCTATGTTTTTTCTTAGTTTGTTTATAGTATCTTCATATTGAAGATGAGCAGTTGGACTACCATCATATAACCAACTATCCATAGATTGTATATTATATAACAATCCTTTTGTTGGGAAATTGCCAGCTTCTCGTAAATTATATTCTACAATGTTGATAGAAGCTTCTATTAATTTTTTATCAATTCCTTTTTCGACTAGTTTTTTTAGAGTATCAAAAACTATGTTTTCAAATTTTTCTTTTTTATTTGAGGAAGTATTTTTAGCCACTATACCAAAGCCAGGTTGTATTCCTCCTACATTTATGGAAAAGACATCTTCTCCAATATTATCTTGAAGTAGAGCTTTTTTTATTGGTGCTCCTTCTAATTCAATTAACATTAAACGTAGTATATCAGTCATTAAATAAGTTTCTGGGTTGGTATTTTCACCTAAAACAAAATTTAAGCTTAAGTAAGAGCGATTTTTATCATCTTCATCTTTTAAAATTGGATAATATGCTAATATTTCTTTCCTCTTTTGGAAGGGTTTTTGTGCATCTATATGGGAATCTATATCTTTTTTATTAAAATTAGATAGATAATCTTTATCAATATGTTCTAAATATTTTTCAATATTTCCATTGCCATATACATATATATAACTATTTGATGGATGATAAAATCGTTTATGAAAATCTAAAAATTCCTCATAAGTAAGTTCTGGTATCACATCTGGATTTCCTCCAGATGAATATTTATAGCAAGTATCTGGATAAAGGGATTTACTAATTTCTTCATCTAAAATTGTTTCTGGAGATGAGTAAGCTCCTTTCATTTCATTATACACGACTCCTTTATATACTATAGGATCTTCTTTGTTAAATATTTCATAATGCCATCCTTCTTGCATAAATATTTTAGGTTCTTCATATATTCTTGGATAAAATACAGCATCTAAATATACATCCATCAAATTAAAAAAATCTTTGTCATTTCTACTTGCTACTGGATATAGAGTTTTATCGCTAAAAGTAATGGCATTTATAAATGTTTGTAAGGAACCTTTTACCATATCCATGAAAGGCTCTTTAGTCCTATATTTTCTAGAGCCTGATAGAACACTGTGTTCTATTATATGAGGAACTCCTGTACTATTTGGGGGTGGAGTTCTAAAACCTACGGAAAACACTTTGTTATCATCATTGTTTTCTAAGTGTAATAGTTTTGCACCAGATTTTTCATGAGTAAAAATTCGTGCAATGGATTGAATTTCTTTTATTTCATATTCTTCTTTTAGATTAAATCCGTAATATTTTTTACCTACTTGAAAGTTCATTTTTCAACCTCCTATTTAATGATGTTATAGTTAAAAAACTATATTTTTTAAAACATAACGATATTTATATTGATTTCAAATAATTTTAAAAGCCTCCTTTCTTTAAATATAAAAGATATCATGTTTGATAATATTATTTTATCCATTAAAGTATTTAAAATTTGTTAATTTTGAGAAAATTATAATACTATTATCTATGATTATATCATATATTTTGTAGGTTTTATATTATTTCTATTTAGAAAGTATTGTTGAAAATGAAAGGATATAAAATAAATGTTATAATGAAAATATGATATTTATGCAATAATAACATGAGTTTAAATAGGATTATAGTAAGTATATTGTCTATAATAGTTTACTTTTTCGAATTTATGTTATAGATAAAGTTCATAGGAGGCAGTGAAATATATGGATATTAAGCATGCATTGAAGACCTATTTTGGGTATGATGAATTTAAGAAAGGACAACAAAAATTAATAGAAGAAACTTTAAAAGGAAGAGATGTTTTAGGGGTAATGCCTACTGGTGGTGGCAAGTCCCTTTGTTATCAATTGCCTGCTATTTTATTCGATGGGGTAACCCTAGTCATCTCTCCCCTAATATCCTTGATGAAAGATCAAGTGGATTCACTAGAGGAAATAGGTATAGAGGGGACTTATATAAATAGTACTTTAGACCAGAAAGAGCAGTATCATAGAATAGAGGATGTTAAAAATGGAAAGTACAAAATAGTATATGTGGCACCAGAGAGATTGAATACATATCAATTTCTAAATTTGGTAAAGGATATAGATATTTCCATGGTTGCTGTAGATGAAGCTCACTGTATAAGCCAATGGGGGCATGATTTTAGACCTAGTTATCTTGAGATACCTAGATTTATTAATAGCTTAAACAAAAGGCCTGTGGTATCAGCCTATACTGCTACTGCTACCAAAGAAATAGTAGATGAGATAAATAGATTAATAGGATTAAGAAATCCATTGATATCCGTGGTGGGATTTGATAGACCTAATTTGTTTTATCAAGTAGTGAAGGCTAGGGATAAATTTACCTACTTAATTGAGTATTTAGAGAATAATTTTCAACAGGAGTCTGGAATAATATACTGTGCTACTAGGAAGACCGTAGAATCTTTGACTAGAAGATTGCAGGATAAGAATATATCGGCTGTAGCTTATCATGGTGGAATGCCAGATGATATACGACATAGGAATCAAGAGGACTTTATACATAATCGAACTAGAATAATTGTAGCTACTAATGCATTTGGTCTAGGTATAGACAAGCCAGATATTAGATTTGTTATTCATTATAATATGCCTAAAAATATGGAGGCTTATTATCAAGAGGCAGGGAGAGCAGGAAGGGATGGAAAGCCTAGCGATTGTATACTTCTCTATTCCCCAGGGGATATAGTTAAACAAAAGTATTTAATTCAAAATAGTACCTATTCTCCAGAAAGGGAGCTTATGTTGTATGAAAACCTTCAGTATTTAGTAGATTATTGTAATACTAATGATTGCCTACGGAATAATATATTGAGTTATTTTGGGGAAGAAATAGAAGATGAAAAATGTAATAATTGTGGAAATTGTTTGAGTCAATCAGAAATGGTAGATATTACAATAGAAGCTCAGAAGATTCTCTCTTGTATATATAGGGTTCGAGAAAAATATGGAGTAACAATGATAACTCAAATATTAAGGGGATCTAAAAGTAAGAGGATATTAGAATTAGGTTTAGATAATTTATCTACTTATGGGATTATGAGAGAGTATACTGAACCTGCTTTGAAAGAAATAATTATGACTTTAGTATCCATGGACTACATTCACATGACAGCGGACAAGTATCCGGTTTTAAAATTAACTTCAGCTTCTATTCAAGTATTAAAAGGAGAGGTAAAGGTATTTCATAAAAAGGATCTTCTAGAAGCAAAACAAATTATCAAAAAAAGAACTTTGGATTTAGATTACATAGATGAAAATTATGATGAGGAATTGTTTGAGGAGTTGAGGGAGTATAGATATAGATTGGCTCAACAAAAAGGTGTAGCTCCATTTATAATATTTCATGACTCAACTTTAAAGGAGATGGCTACCTACTTTCCTCAAGATAAAGAGCAGTTTTTAAATATTAAAGGTGTAGGTATAAAAAAATATGAAAACTATGGAGAATATTTTATCAATATCATAAAAGATTATGTGGATATAAATAAAATAGATACCTCTAATATCAAAAGGGTAGAGATAGAAAAACAAATAAAAGAAGGATCCAAGGATAGATATGATTTAACTTATGAGTACTATCTAGAAGGTTTGTCCCTAGAGGAGATTGCTAAAAAGAGAGATTTTACTATAGATACTATAATTAAGCATTTAGAAAAGTGTGAAAAAAGGGGTGATAGGATAGATTGGTCTAGATTTATAGATGATCCTAATAAAGAGAAAAAGATACTATGGGCTATAGATGAAATAGGATTAGATAGATTAAAACCCATAAAAGATGTTCTTCCTGAATACATAAGTTATGGAGATATTAAAATAGTCATTATAAAAAATAAACTAAAATAAATCGGTGAAGAATTCTTCACCGATAATATCTCAAACTACTTCATCTTTGGATAGGATTACTTCTTTTTGTAATCTTTCCACTGCCTCTTCTAGCTCCAAAGGTCTAGAAGCCTTAATCAATATAATGGATTTAGGCTTGATGACCTTTTCTAATTTTTCCACTAGTTGAGTTTTATTATTACAGGATATTATTTTATCCTTATCAAAATTTATTCCAGCTGTTTTGGCAACATGCTCTGCTAAGGGTCCAATAGTAAATAAATATTATATCTCTTTAGGATTTATTTTTTCCCCAATTTCTTCATGCATTTTAATTTCTTCATCTCCAAGCCCAAGCATGTCACCGATTACGGCTATCTTTTGTTCATATTGTTTCATACTATATAGAGTGTCCAGTGCAGCTAATAGGCTAGAGGGGTTAGATTTATAAGAATCGTTTAATATGGTAAATCCTTCTGCAAATACTAGTTCATTTCTCATACCAGTTTTCTCCACATGGTATAGACCTTCTTGGATAGACTCATTGGTATATTAAAATACCTAGCTATTGCAATGGCTCCTGTTGCATTTAGCATATTGTGACTTCCTAGCATTGGTAAAAAGTAATCCTGTTCATAAGGAGATTTTAACTTAAAGGATATACCATTTTCATCTACCATATTTAATTCGCAGCGATAATCATTAGTTTTTTCTATACCATAGGTCAATATCCTTTGATTGATATTGATTTCTTTAATTATTTTACTAAGTATTAGATCATCTCCATAGTATATAAATATTCCTTCTTTATTTAAACCTTCTAGAATTTCCAATTTTGCTTTTGCTATATTTTCTTTAGTCTTCAATCCCTCTAGATGAGCTTCGCCAATGTTAGTTATCATGGCTACATCGGGTTTAACTATAGAGGTCAATAGAGATATCTGTCCAAAATTGTCGGTACCCATTTCAATAACGGTCATTTCAGTATCCTCATCTAGATTTAAAATAGTAAGGGGTGTACCTATATGATTATTTAGGTTCCCAAGGGTTTTTTGAGTTTTATATTTAGTATTTAATAGGCTAGCCAAAATATCCTTTGTTGAGGTTTTTCCATTGCTGCCAGTTATACCGATTACTTTTACATCTAATTGATTCCGGTATTCTTTTGCTAAGTTTTGAAGAGCTTTTAAGGTGTCCTCTACCAGTATTATAGGAAAATTAGTTAGTTGCAGAATAGAATTTTAAAATTATGAAAGGTTATCCACAACAGAAGGTGAGAATATTCCATAAAACTATGTAGGTATATAAGTTATACACAAAAAAGAGTATAGCAAAATAAAGGTTTAATAAACCTTTGAAAAAATAATTATTTAATTAAATAATTTAAATTAGTCTATGCAACTAAAGATTTAATTGCAAGAGGATTCTTATGGTTTTCTGTCTTAACCATAAGAATAAAGGCAACTAATTGAGAAATACAAGCAAGTAAAACATCAGTTTTTAAAGATATAGTATTTCTAACTTTAGATGTTTTAATTTGTATAAAATTTTTAATTTGAGAAATAGATCTTTCACAGATAGTTCTAAGTCTATATAATTTTTGCCATTTTAAGCTATCGCGTGGGATAGAGGAATTAAAGCGATAATTGTGGTGTATATAGGTAGAGAAGAATCATATGGGCAAAGAGGAACACCTACATCATTGAATCCAGGCTGAGCTAAATCTGATGAATTACGAGGATTTAAGTTAATAATAGGCATAATCTTTTTTTCGTGAAGATAGGCATAATTATCATCAGCATCAAAACCAGAATCACCTAAAAAATATTTATAAGAGAAATTAGGATGTAGTTGAAAATATGTTTCAAGAGTAGGAATTGGCGACTTAGAATCATAAGAATCTTTTATATCCTTAGGACTTAAATCTAAATCAAGATTATTGTCAGAATCATAGAAGTTGACGTTTCTAACAAGACCAAGAGCGTTAGTAGAAACAGAACATTTCAAATAATATCCAAAATGACCATTAAGATAAGCAAGCTTTGCATCTGGGTTAGAATTAGCGTACTTAGGCATTTGCCCTTGAGCATATTTTTCAACGTCAAAGTTTGAGTTAAGATTATCCTTCGCGATCCTCTTAGAATAAGCTTTAGCTTTTCTAAGTTCAGACTGATAAAATTTGGGATTATTCTCAGTGACATAAGCTTCAAATCCAGTAGTATCAGTAATTAAGATAGAAGATAAAAAAGGATTAATTTTTTGAGAAATTTCTTCAGTATAATCGACTAAATTATTAAACAGGTCATTAAGATTATCAAAGTTTAGAATAATATTTTTGATAAAAAGAAAATGGAATAAAATCATTAATATTAATGAATTCGTCTAATAAAGAAAATAAAGTATCTTGATTTTGATTATAAAACTTATCAAAATCAGTAGAAATATCACAGAAGTTTAATTGTTTAGCTGAAATTGGCATAAGTTTCTCCTTTCATTTTTGGTTTTAGTTTTAAATGCCTTGTTAATATATATACCCAAAAATGGGGGAAACTTAGCCATTTCAATAAATTAAATTTAGTATTTATGCGAGTTGTAGAATTCTGCAACGAGCTATTATAGGAAAATCTAAAGGGGGTATTGGTTCACTTTTTGCCCATAAAGTAGCAATAGCTCCGTTTTCTATTGCTTTTTCTAAAAAATTATGTCCATTAAAGTTTTCTCCGATTAATGTGATAAAAAGTTGCCCTTTTTTTATACTTCTAGAATCTGTAGATATTCCTTCAATATAGATTTCCTCATATTCTTCTGCTAAATTAAAGCCTTTAGCCATTTTTTCTATTTCTTTTAATTTACGCCTTATCATTCTTCAACGCTCCTCGTATATAGTATAGCTTTTTTTTGTTGATATCTTTCAAAGGCTAAATTTATTAGCCATTCGATTAACTCAGCATAGGTAGTACCATTGGTGGCTTCCCATAGAACTGGTGTCATACTTAGTGGGGTAAATCCTGGCATGGTATTTATTTCATTGACCAATACATCATTATCATCAGTAACAAATATATCTACTCTAGCAAGACCATAACAATTTAGCACCTTGAATACTTTAACTGCTATTTCCTTTACCTTATTTGCCACATTAGGCAGGGACTACAGGAGTTATAGAACCATCTATGTATTTAGCGTTATAATCGAAGAAAGGTCTTTCCATGATGAATTCTCCTGATATAGAAGCCTTGGGATAATCATTTCCTATAACAGAGGTTTGCATTTCTCTGCCTATCACTTCTTTTTCTACTATTATTTTACAATCATATAGAAAAGCTTCTTGGAAGGAATTTTTAAGTTCTTTCCTATTTTCAGCTTTGGATATTCCAACACTAGAACCAGAATTGGCAGGTTTAATATAGCAAGGATAGCCAATCTTTTCTTCCACTTGTTTGTAGCATTTTTCTTCATTATCTTTCCAACTATGGAATCTAAAGGAGGTATATTTTGTTTGAGGTATATTATGTTTGGCAAAAATATCCCTCATTATTACTTTGTCCATCCCTATTGCAGAGGATAGTACTTCATTTCCTACATAAGGAACGTCAATTAATTCTAAGAGACCTTGTATAGTACCATCTTCTCCATTAATTCCATGAATAGCAGGAAATATGATGTTTTCTTCACCTTCTTTAAAATCATTTGCTAAGAATTCTCCTATGGATTTAGCTACAGTAGTGGTGGGTTTTACTTGTATCTGACTTATATCTTTTATTTTTTCTTCCAATAATCCTAAACTACACCATATACCTTCTTTTGTAATATATACGGGATAAACATTAAATTTATTTCTATCTAAAGCATTTAATATTGCTGATGCAGATTTTAATGACACCTCGTGTTCTACTGATTTTCCTCCATAAAGTATATAAACATTAGTTTTCATATCTTTTCTCCTCTCTTGTATCAAACTATTTATGTTAATATAAAGTTTATTTTACATGCAAAAAATATTATCACAACAAAAATCATTAATCAACATATATTTACTACCAAGGATTGTATCCTAAGAGGAGTATATTAATCATGTAATAATAGATTTGATATTGTATTTGAGCGGGTATTATAATAAAATCAAATACAAGAGGAGGAATGAATATGAACAGTAGTAGTATAGAAGTTGCAAAGGCAGCTATTAAGTTGGCAGTATCCACTAGGGAAGAGGAGAGGATAATAATAGATGAATTGAAAAAAGAAGGCATCAAATCTTGTGCAGTTGATGTGGGTGGGGATCTAATCAATTCTATACCTACTATTATAGAAAGGGCTTTGGTAGCATCAAAGAAGACTGGGATTATAAAGGATATTCATGTCCATGAAGGAGCAGTAGCAGGGGCAGCTAAGGATGCTATAAGCCAATTAAATTCTAAAGCATTAGGTCTTAATTTTGGTGGGAAATTAGGTATAGCTAGATCAGGAGAACATATAGTGGTATGCCTATTTATAAGTATAGGACTACTTCATCTAAACGATTTAGCCATAGCAATAGGACATAGATCTATTCCAATTGTAGAATAGATTCTAAATATTGTTGACAAAGATTTAAAAACATATTATAATTTAATCATATATTTTTTTGTAGGTGGTCGAAAGAGGCTAAGGGTAGGAAGGTAGATTAGTAGAATTATGTAAGATTAAAAATTAATATTAGGAGGATGGTAGCATGGTAGGAAAAAAACACCTTACCAGTCTAAGTAAATGCTTAGGCTTTATTTTGTTATTGATTATTAGCATATCTTTAAGTGGTTGTTCATCTCAAGAACAAGAAATATTTTCCATAGGTATTAGTCAAATTGTTGAAAATCCTGTACTAGATTTAGCACGGGAAGGATTTATTGATGCTTTAAAAGAAAAAGGTTACGAAGATGGGAAAAATATAAAAATAGATACTCAATTTGCCCAAGGGGATATAGCTTTGACTACTACTATAGCCCAAAACTTCGTATCTCAAAAAAAGGATTTAATATTTGCCATATCTACCCCATCAGCTCAGTCGGCTTTTCAATCTACTAAAGAAATTCCTATACTATTTACAGCAGTAACTGATCCTGTATCAGCAGGACTAATGGGAAATTTGGATTTGCCAGAAGGAAATATAACAGGGACTACTGATTTGGTTCCTATAGAGAAGCAATTGAAGTTAGGTAAAAAGATATTTCCTGGTTCGAAGAAAGTAGGAGTGCCTTATAATACCAGTGAAGTAAACTCTCAAGTACAAGTAGAATTAGCAAAAGAAGCAGCTAAATTAGAAGATCTTGAAATAGTGGAAATACCTGTGACTAATTCTTCTGAGATAGAGCCGGCTCTTAGGGCTAAAATTGATGAAGTTGATTTTTTATTTCTTCCTTCAGATAATTTAATTGCTTCTAGTATGTCTATAATTACCAAAGTAGCTTTAGATAACAATATAGGAGCTATTGGTGTAGATGAACCTATGGTTAAAAATGGAGCTTTAGCCTGTGAAGGATTAGATTATTACAAATTAGGATATGAAACGGGTCTTATGGCTGTAGATATAATTAATGGGAAGAATATAAAAGAGATTCCCCCTTCTAAACCAAAGGATACTCAGCTTACAATAAACCAATATATAGTAAATAATTTGGGAGTAGAGCTTCCAAAGGATATATTAGATGAAGCTATAATAGTAGAGGGGGAAAAATAAATGCAGGATTTTTTATTAGGTGTAGTTCAACAGAGTTTAATATTTTCCATTGCAGTTATGGGAATATATATAAGTTATGAGATTCTTAAATTTGCTGATCTATCAGCAGATGGCAGCTTTACTTTAGGAGCTAGCGTATCGGCAATACTTATAATTAAGGGAGTTAACCCCTTTATAGCTTTGATATTTTCTATGTTAGCAGGAGCTATAGCAGGAGCTATAACAGGCATATTAAATGTAAAGCTTAAAATACAGGATATACTCTCAAGTATACTAGTGATGGTAGGTCTTTATTCCATAAATTTAAGGGTAATGGGAAGGGCTAATCTCCCCTTATTTGCTGAGTATAATATATTTTCAAAGGGGAATACATTATTTACCATAATTATTTTAGCATCTATTTCTGTAATATTCTTTACATTATTTTACAAAACAAAATTAGGATATCTACTAAAAGGCATAGGGGACAATGAAAACATGATTATATCTTTAGGGATTAATACTGGTGGTATTAAGATATTTGCCCTTTCTTTATCCAATGCTTTTATAGCATTATCAGGAGGGATATTAGCCCAATACCAAGGTTTTAGTGATATAAATATGGGTACTGGGATTATGATTATGGGACTTGCTTCTATAATTATTGGATTTAATCTATTTGGAAAATTAAAACTAGCTAATTCCAGTATATTGTGTATACTTGGGACTTTAATATATAGAACTAGTATAGCATTAAGTTTAAAAATTGGATTTAATCCTAGTGATTTAAAGCTTATCAGTTCCATTATAGTTATAGTAGCTTTATCCCTAGGTAGTGGAAAAGGAATGCTTAAAAAGAAAAAGATTTTAATGGAAGAAAAGGATAAATCCATTTCAAAGCTTAAGAAGGTAGGTAGTGAAAATGCTTAAGTTAAACAATATTTCAAAAACATTTAATAAAGGAAGTATAAATGAGCAAAAATTGTTTAATAATTTTTCGTTAAATATAAAAGATGGAGATTTCATATCCATAATAGGTAGCAATGGTGCAGGGAAATCCACCCTACTAAATTTAATATCTGGAAGTATAGAAGTAGATGAAGGAAGCATTGTTTTAAATGGAATGGATATAACAAATGAAGGAGAACATGAAAGGTGTAGGAGGATATCTAGAATATTTCAAGATCCATCTATGGGTACCAATCCTTCCATGACCATATATGAAAATTTATCTATGGCGAAAAACAAAGGGGAAAGATTTGGACTTAGCTTTTTAATAGATAAAGATGATGAAGAGTATTTTAAAGAATCCTTAAAGGTTTTAGGATTAAATTTAGAGGATAAATTAAATACTCCTATCTCTCAACTTTCTGGTGGACAAAGGCAATCCCTAGCATTGATAATGGCAGTTATGGGAAATCCAGAAGTATTATTATTAGATGAACATACAGCAGCATTGGACCCTAAAACTAGTGAAATTATTATGGATATTACAAGTAGGATAGTAGAGGAGAGAAATATTACTACTCTTATGGTAACCCATAATATAGAACATGCTATAAAGTATGGAAATAGATTGATAATGCTCCATATGGGGGAGAAGGTAGTAGATATAGAAGGGGATATGAAAAGTTCTTTAACCAAAGAAGAGTTATTATCATTATTTAAAAATGTAAGTGATAAAAGTTTATTTGTATGAAAAAGGGACCTTTTAGGTCTCTTTTTTAAAGGAATTTTATATACTGGAAAATGTTAAAACAATAAAGTATAATGTAATTTAAATAGATGATTTATCTTTAAAGTCAAGGTGAAAAATTTATGGAAAATATGATCGTTAAGTATTTAAAAACTTATCCCAAAAAGACAATTCCATTAAGTGAATTGGAAGATTTATGGACGGGGAAGGAATCCTATGAGGATTTTGCATTTGTTATAGAAAGTTTAGTAGATAAGGAAATTTTAAAACCTGTAAAAGCTCATGGTGTTAATGGTAAATCTATTCCTTTATATAATACTTATCGTATAATAAAGACCAATTTAAGAAAATCTATTAATAGTCAAATTCAATATTTTAGCATTAAATTTAATCCCCATATTCATTTGGATATATATTTTTCATTAGATGAGAAAGAATGGTATAAGGATTTACCTTATATAGAAAAAATCCATTTTTATTTAAAAGAAAATGGACTCCCAGATGACTATGCTACTACTCCAGAAAGGTCCTTTCAGTTGGTAGGTGATGAAAAATGGATTGATGAAAAAGGTGGGAAGAAGCTATTAGAAAGGATTGAACTTTGGGATAAACTAAAGATAACTACCAATCCAGATCCCCTTATGTTAGCGGTTAATCCATTAAGATTTAAAAAGGATAGTCATATTCATTTAGTAGTAGAAAACAAAGCTCCTTTCTATGCTTTGATGGAACATATAAAAGAGACCAATTTTACTTCTTTAATATATGGTGGAGGATGGAAGATTGCATCTAATATTTACAGATTACCTAATCAACTAGGTTTAGATGATAAATTACATAGGATATATTATTTTGGTGATATAGATGCAGAAGGAATTTCCATTTGGTATTTTTTATATGAAAAATATAAAATAGAATTGGCATTACCCTTTTATAAGGCTTTACTTAAAAAGGATTATTCTATTGGGAAAAAGACTCAACAGAAGAATAAAAAAGCGATACAGAAATTTAAAAGTTATTTTGATAAGGAACTATATATTATAGACAAGTTGGTTCAAAATAATGGCTATATCCCTCAAGAGGGACTAAAACAGGAAGAATTGGCAAATGTTTGGAGGAATAGCATATGGATGTTTCCATAAAGAACATCACAGAAAATTACAAGGACAGAATGGAAAGATTAGTTTTATTTGACCCCCTATATATATTAGGGAGGAAAACAGGAAGAGATAATAGCGGTAAATCTATAGATTATTATGGTTTAGGACTTTTAACACTGTTGTTTTTCTTTGAAAACATGTTAATTAGAAACAAGAAAGCGGGAGTATTACAGTTAGCAGAATTCTTGTCTGAACTTACTCAAAAAGAGTATGATTTAAATTTTGAAGAGTATATAAAATTAGCTAGAGAAATAATTCAGGAGTTTCGTCCTCCAAGTGGGAAAAGAAACTATCGAGAATTTTTTAATTGGGAGACTGGAGAAGAAGAAATAATTCAATACTCCATATTGAAAGCTTCTCATTTTGATGCAAAGACCAATACCCAATATTACGAACTAGATGAACAGGGTTTAGAGCTTATATTTGCAACTAAGGAATATTTTTCAGAATTTCAGCTTTCTATAAATCAGTTAATACTTAGAAAGCAGTTGGAAAAGGGTGAATTTGTGGGGGCTTTACGTCAAATTGACGAAATGAGAATGGATGTAAGAAATTTACAGGATAAAATATATAGGATTAAACATGAAATTCAAAGAAATATTGTATCTGATGAAACCTATAAACGGTATGAAACAATAGTTGATGATATTCATTTTAGATTAAGCCGTGAAAATGAAGAATTTGAGGAACTTAAATCTTTTATAAAAGATACTAAAGAAAGATTAGAACACGAAACTCATGAAGATAAGATGAGAAAAGCTTATGGACTAATTATTAGAATAGATAAGGAATTAGGGGAAGTTCATTATGAACATAGAAAACTTTTATCTCAAAGTATAGATATGAAAACAGCAGCTTTAAGTGCTGCACAAGAATCTCTTTACTACATAGGAATTGATTCATTCAATTTTAAAGATCAGATAACCAATAAATTATTGTCAACACCTTTACCCTTAGAAGCTTCTAGAACATTAGTTGAGCCCTTTTTATATTTAGAGAAGGGAGAGTTTTGGTCGCCTTTAGCGGTATTTTCAAAGCAAAGAATAGGGAAAAAAGATATAGAGGGAGAAGGTTCTTCTTTCTTAGAACCTTTAGAAGAGTGGGAAATTCAGGAGGAGATGAGAATTCAGCAGGAAAATTTCAAATGTATAATGAATATAATTATGAAAGCTATGGATAAAGCTAATAGGATAACTTTAAAAGAAGTTGTAAGATTTATTAAGGAAAACAATAAAGATGATATACTTGAAGAAAGATCTTTTTATGATTTTTGGATATTGCTTCATCATATTTCCCCTATAAAAATAGAAAAGGAAGAAAATCAAAATCATACATTGGATAAAGTAATAGAACTATTAGATGAGAAATATAAATGGTTAAATGTAGTTGAAATTGCTGGTAAACTACAACCAAATAATAGATATGTAATTAAGAATATGGAGCTTATACTGGAGGAGAAATAAAATGCTTTATAGACAAGAAGAAATATTAGAAGCTTTTAAAATATATTCCACATTGGCTATTGATGGAAAAGCTTATAAAGATGATATAAGATTGTATATTGCCGATGATTCCATAAGAGGATTGGTGAATTTGTTTGCAAAGGAAGTAGATTGTACTTTATTAGTAGTAGGGGATTTTGTATATATGATACCCTTAGTTACAAGTTCACCTTTTCATGTATCCAATGAAACTATTAAACAAAAACATTTACCTTCTAGAGCGGTAAATGCAGATATATACATGATGTATATTGCTATAATTATTTTGTTTGGGGAATTTTATGATAGTTATCAAACTACTGAAGCAACAAGGGATTTTATAAAGATGGAGGATTGGTTAAACAGCGTAAATGACAAGATATTATTTCTAAAAGGTTATGATGAAGAGGACTTAATGGCATTGGAACAAAAATATGAATATAATTGGATATCCATAATAGAAAAATGGGACGCATTAGATGATATAAAGGAGAATGTACAGCAAAATGCAAGAACTATAAGTCGTATGAGCTTTATGAATGTGGTAAAAAGGTTTTTAGAAGAACAGGAATTAGTAGAGGAAATTGGAAATGAGGAAATTCAGCTGACAGAGAAGGCAAAAGCTATTATTCAAAGATACTATATGGAGTTAGAATATAATAGAGGAATTTTAGAATTTATATATTCCCTAGAAGAAAGGAAAGGTGAAAATATTGCCAGCCATATCCAAAATTAGATTGACAAATGTAATATATGAAAATGGAGGTAAAAGGTTTAATGATGATATATTTGAGTTTGATGGTTATAATGGAGTAATATTACTGGAAAATGGTGGCGGGAAAACAGTATTTATTCAAACTGTTCTTCAGGCTATATTGCCCAATGCAAAATTGGGAGAAAGAAAAATTAGAGATACTCTTTCTTTAGAGGGTGGGGCTAGCCATGTAGCTATAGAATGGATATTAAATGATAGACCAAGAAGATATGGTATTACAGCAGTAACTTTATTTTTATCTCCCAATGGATTGGAATCTTTAAAATATGTATATGATTATTCAGCAGGAGATGAACACTCTATAGAAAACATACCCTTTGTAAAAAGGACCAATGAAGGGCATGTTAGACCTGCTAGTAGGCAAGAGATGCAAGAATATTATCAATATATGCAGAACCAGAAGATGAATGCTTACACCTTCGATACCAAAAAAGAGTTCCATGAATATATTGAGGGAAATTTCCATATAATACCTTCTGAATGGAGAAGTATTGCTCACATAAATGGAGCCGAAGGAGATGTGGAAAAGTTTTTTGATGGTTGTAAAACCACATCTCAGTTGGTAGATCAGTTGCTTATACCTGTGGTAGAAGAAGCACTAGCAGGAAATGGTACAGAGGATTTTGTGCAAATATTTGAAAAACAAAGGGAGCATTTTAGGAAACATAAAGAGCTTAGGGAAAGAATAGAGGAAAGTAGATGTATAGAGAGTAAGATAAATGATTATGTTTTTATTTATACTAAATTAAATGAAATAGAACAAAAGATGCTTGATAAAAAGAAAGAAGCGAAATCCATATATAATTTTTTAAAAGAAGAGGAAACAAAAACTCAAGAGGAAATTGCCCATTTGGAGGAACTAAATGAGCTTTTACTAAAGGATAAATATGAGCTTAATAGAAAAGAAATATCTTATGAATTAGCTCTATTCAATAATGAATTAAAAGAGGCAGAAGATGATTATGAATTTATTAAATCTCAATACATGGAGTTGGAGAGTAGATTAAAAAAGAAAGAAAAAAGCCTTCAAGATTTAGAAATTGCAGAGCTTAAATTAAATATAATAAAAAAAGAAGAGCTAATAGATATATTGAAAAAACAACTTGAAGAATTAGACCAAGATGAGGATATTGCAGTTTTAAAGGATAAATTAGAAGAAAATTCCAGGGTGCTTAAGGGGTATTTTGAAAAGGAAAAGGAAAATCTACAAAAGCAAAAACTTCAGTGGGAAAATCAAAGGATAAAATATGAGAACTTATTGCAAAAGATAAATAATGAGTTAGAAGGGATTAAATTTAATAGACAAAAATTATTAGAGGAACGGGCTGGAGATATAAGGGAAGTAGAAAGTATAGAAAAGCATATGGAATATATTAAAAAAGATATATTAGCTAATCCTACAAAAGAAACAATAGAAGGGGAATATCCTAAATGGAAAGAGAGAATGGAGAAAATTCAAGAATTAGATATTTCCTATAAAAATAGATTAAAGGAATTGAAGGACAAAAAGGAAGAGCTTTCTTTAGAGATCCCAACTTTACATGAAGAAATTCAAAGTCTTATAGAGATATCTACAGTAAAAGAAACTAGTTTTAATAATATAGAAAAAAATCACAATAATATATTATCTATGGTGAAGGTGCTAAGAATAGAATGGAGCTATTTAGATTCCATCTACCTAAAACAACAGTCCATAGTAGAATATATAAGAGGGCGTTTAGAACGAACCAGAAAGGAAAGAGAAATATTATTAGAGAAGGAAAGGATATCTTATAGATTATTAGATTATTATGGTGAAAATGACTATTTTACTGGTGAGCCTCTGCTGGAATTATGGCAAGATAGCTGGGAAAATCAATTTAATTTATTAGAAATTGGGACTAGATATATAGAAAAAGCAGCAGTTAATTTAAATAAAAATTTAAAGGATATATACAGAGAATATCCACTTTGGCCTTTGGCAATTATAACTTCTAATTCAGAAGTGGAAAAACTTATTAAAAAGATCAATGGACAAATAGAAAAAATAACATTTCCTATATTGGTATTGTCTCAGGAAGAGGCATCTAATATATTATTAGGAAAAGGGAAAATTACAGAAAGATATATATATCCTAGTATATGGCAGGAAAATATAGATAAGTATAAGTTTGATTTATGGAAAGATGATTTAAAGAAATCTGTAAAAAAGGTTGTAGAGAATAGGAAAGAGAAGGAAAAGGAAGAAAAAACTTGGCAGGATATATTGGATACAATTATTAAATTTTTAGCTGACTATCCTTATGATGAATATATAAAGTTAACAGAGGAAGTAAAAGATTTAAAGAATAAACTTGATAATAAGAAAAATATATTAGCTGAAAAACAGAAGGAGAACATTTTAATTAATAAAGAAATAGAGCACTTTGAAAATAAGTTAAAAGAATTGGAGCAAGAAGCAAATTATTTAAATAGAAGAATTGAAAAAGCTTTGGATTATTTTGAAAAGGTAAAGGATAAAAAGAGAATAAACAATCAAATATATAAGAAGAATGAACAGTTAGCTCTTGTGGAAAAGAAAATAATGCTACTAGAAAAGGATAAAAATGGCAAAGAAGCCATAATTGATGAAGTAAAAGAGGGATTAAAAGAAATAGATATTGGAATACATGATATATTGACAGATTCTTATTATAAAGAAGTAGAGAATTTTACTGCTTTATATAAAGATTTAAATAAGGATAGTATATTAGAAGAAAGAAAATTTATTGAGGAAAAATTAAGGGAAAGACAAATAGGAAGACGAGAAATAGAAGGAAAATTAAATGAGATAAAAAGTAATAAAAAAAGAGATGAAGAACTATTAAAAAGAAAATATGCTAGTGCTAATTATCCTGTAGATGAAGATATGAAATATCCTTATGATGGCAGTAGATTGATAAAGGAATTACTAAAGGATATTAAAGATTTAAAAGATGAATTGGAAAGGATATTTCCAAGTTTAAAGGAGAAAGAGGATTTCTATAAACGTAATAAATATATATATGAAGAGAGATTAAAAAGTTTCTATGAAGAATTTGAAGAAGTTGTATGTTTTACTCAACCTTTACCCAGTGTTAAGGTACAATTGGAAGAGGAAAAACTAAAATTAGAAGAAAAACAGGAATTTATAGAGACAAGCTGGAAAAAAATAGAAGAACAATTAAAAGATATTCAAAATAATTTAAAGTATATGGAAATTAAAAATGGGAAATTTGAATTTTTATTAGTTGATATCAATGAGACAATCCTATCGTCTGATATTAAAAGAAATCTCCCCTATAATAGAAAGGATATAATATCTAAAATAGTTGAAGAGATGGAGGCTTTAACTCAAAAATTAGAAGTTCATAGAGAAAAGGTTTTTGGGGAAAGGAATCAATTTATTCAATTTTCAAATGCTAATGTTAGAGATGTAAGACTAAGGGAAATGGCAGTATCTGGAATTAGAAACAAAAATACATTTGATGAGGTAATTGAATGGCAGGAAAATATGAACAATACTATAAATAGAGTTATAAGAATACATGAAAAAAACATGATGGAACATGATAAAGAATTGAGTCAGTTTATTCAATATCTATATACCTATTTAAATACTTTAGCAGATGAGTTAAGATCTATACCTAAAAATACACGGATAAAAATAGGGGATGATTGGAAGGAGATATTTCAAATTCAAGTACCTACTTGGGAAGAAGATGAAGGTAAAGAGGAGATTAGAAAGCATATAGATTGGATGATTAATAAATTAGATACAGAAGAATTTTTAGATGAAGAAGGAAAAGAAGATTATGGGAAAGTAAAAAAGAGTATAGAAACATGGTTACAATCTAAACAGCTATTGAGCATTATAATGGGCGGAAAAGAGATAAAGGTTAAATGTAGAAAGGTTACCAATGATGGTAAAGTAAGCAATATGTATTATTCATGGGAAAGTTCTAATCTATGGTCTGGAGGGGAAAAGTGGAGCAAGAATATGGCACTTTTTTTAGGAATATTAAATTATGTAGCTGAAAAGAAAGAGCATATATTACCAAATCAAAAAAGACATAGAACGGTTATAATGGATAATCCTTTTGGAAAGGCTTCTAGTGATCATGTATTAAGTCCAGTATTCTTTATAGCAGAACAATTGGGTTTTCAATTTATAGCTTTAACAGCTCATGGAGAAGGTAGATTTATAAGAGATTATTTTCCAGTAGTTTATAGCTGTAAACTAAGACCGTCAACAGATGGGAATACTTCCATTTTAACAAAGGAAAAAAATATAAATTATGCTTTTTTTAAAGATAACGATCCTATGGTTATAGAAAGGATAGGAGATAGAGAACAGTTAAGTATGTTTGAAATATAAGAAAAAAGCTTATGCCTAGGCATAAGCTTTTTAATTCTATGTACTGATTGGATTATGAGTCTATCTTTATTTGTATGTATCATAGCAAAACTTCCTGAATTTTTACATTATTTTGATTTATCTTTTACTTTTTCTTCTAAATTTGTAATTTTTGAATGATTATTTTCATTTTTCATTTTACAATTACCATTAAAGGAAGCGTTTTCATGAATAATTAAACTAGCAACTTCTGTATCTCCAACTAAGTTTCCTTTTGGAAGGATAGTTAAATTGGATTTAGAATTAATATTACCTTTTACTTTTCCAGATAAAGATAAATTATTGCAGGATATATTTCCTTCAACTTTACCAGTTTCTCCTATAATTATATCACCATTATAGTCAATATCTCCTTCTATGAACCCATCAATTCTAAGGCTACCACTACCTTCTATTTTCCCTATTATCTTTGTGTTTTCTCCTATTAAGGAATCAATTTTTGAAGTAAATTCTTCCTTTTTGCCAAACATTATGTTTCACCCCCAATAAATTATTTTAAAACTTCTAAAGGATTTATTGGATTCCCACTCTTATGTATTTCAAAGTGAAGATGTGGACCTGTGCTTCGCCCGGTATTTCCCATTTTTGCAATAACTTGTCCCTTCTCTACCTTATCTCCTACATTCACTAGTAGTTTTTTATTATGACCATATAAGGTGCTATAATCATTGCCGTGATCAATGATAATTACCTTCCCATATCCAGCTTTATCTCCTGAAAATACAACTATTCCTTTAGCTGCAGCTTTTACATCTGTTCCTGAAGAATTATTTATATCTATTCCTTGATGAAATTGTGTTCCTTTTCCAAAGGGGTTTTTTCTGTTTCCAAAGGTAGAAGTAAGTTCTCCTTCTGCTGGCCATAGATCAGGAATACTTTCCAAATATTCAAATCTTTCTTCTAAATCTTGAATAAATATTTCAAGTTCCTTTTCTTTATCCTCTAATAGTTCTTTTGATACTTCCATCTCTTTTTCAGGGTCTAATTTTTCTGGATTTATTTTTCTTATTATATTTCCTCTAGAAGAGCTTTTTATTCCAGCCATTTTTTCCAATTGTCGTTGCAATTTATCTATTTCAACTAATTTATTTTTTACTTCATTAGTTATTTCATATAGTTCTAAATTTTGTGATTTTAGTTTTTCTAATTCTTTTTGTTTATTTTCGTATTCTTTTTCCAAATTTGAAAGTTCTGTAATTTTATTATTATATTCTTCCTTTAATTCTATTTCCGAAGAAGACATATTATTAAAGAATACAAGAGTTACTGTTACAACTATTGCAATGGCTGTAATAATAACTTTGGGAACCCATTTGGGTATAGTAATTCTTTTTACTTTTTCTGTATGAGGAATTATCATGATACATATCTTTGAATTATCTTTATTTTTCATGGATGTATTCCTCCTCTTTGTTATCTAATAGCTCAATTTAAAATACATTACTTATGAATACTATTCTACACAAAAATTGATAATCCTTTTTTAATTTATCTACTCTTTAAATTATATTATATACTATTTTTTATTTATATAAACTTATTTTTAAATAAATCCTTTTTATTTCGGAGTAAAGTTAAATATTTTTATTGCAAAATAGGCATATTATGTGTATACTTTATAAGTTATGTAAAACAAGGAAGGATGTATTAATAATGACAAGAAAAATAAAATTTGAAGAACTTAATTTATCTGAGGAAATTCAAAGAGCAATTTCTGATATGGGTTTTGAGGAGATGTCACCTATTCAATCTGAAGCAATACCCTATTTACTCAATGGAAGGGATATAATAGGTCAGGCTCAGACAGGAACAGGAAAAACAGCTGCTTTTGGGATACCAATTGTTGAAAGCTGTAAATCTGATGATAGAAAATTACAAGCTATAGTTTTGTGCCCAACTAGGGAACTTTCTATTCAAGTTGCAGAGGAAATAAAGAGATTATCCAAGTATAAAAAAGATATATTTGTGCTTCCAATATATGGAGGGCAGCCTATTAATAGGCAGATAAAAGCTTTAAAGAAAGGTATTCAAGTTGTGGTTGGTACCCCAGGTAGAATAATGGATCATATTAGAAGAAAAACTTTAAAGCTTGATAATATAAGAATTGTAGTATTGGATGAAGCTGACGAAATGTTTGATATGGGATTTAGAGATGATATAGAATGGATAATGAGTTACATGCCAGCAGAAAGGCAAACAGTATTTTTTTCAGCTACTATGCCTGATGAAATAGTGAAGTTTGCAAAGAAATATCAGACAAATCCTAAAATTATTAAAGTAGTTCCTAAAGAATTAACTGTACCAAAAGTTGAACAATATTATTTTGAATTAAAAGAGCATATGAAAACAGAAATACTATGTAGACTTATGGATGTATATAATCCTAAGTTATGTATAGTTTTTTGCAATACTAAGAAAAAGGTGGATGAGTTAACTATTGAATTACAGGGGAGAGGCTATTTTGCTGATGGGCTTCATGGTGATTTAAATCAATTCCAAAGAGACAAGGTTATGAATAAGTTTAGAAATGGGACTATAGATATACTTGTAGCCACTGATGTGGCAGCAAGAGGAATTGATGTAGATGATGTAGATGCAGTTTTTAATTATGATATTCCTCATGACGATGAATACTATGTTCATAGAATAGGCAGAACTGCTAGAGCAGGGCGGGAGGGTATGGCTTTTAGTTTTGTAGTAGGTAGAGAGAAGTATAGAATAAAAGATATTGAAAAATATACAAAGACCAAAATAACAAAAAGTGCTTTACCCACATTAAAGGATATAGAAGAAAGGCAAATAGATATATTATCAGATAAAATAAAGGAAGAAATAGATAGTAATAATATTGATAAGTATAAGGATATGATTAATATTTTATTGAGAGATGATTATGATTCACTTGATATAGCAGCAGCTCTTTTGAAATTTTATCTTACGAATAATAAATTAGATGGTAATAGAAAATTAGAAGTAGTAGATTATGGAAATGCTAGTTTTAAATCTATCAAAAGAATATATATTAATATAGGTAAAAGAAAGGGCGTAAGTCCAAGACATATATTAGGTGCCATATTAAATGAAACTAATTTACCAAGGAAGGTAGTAGGGGAAATTGATATGTATGATAAATTTACATTTGTGGAAATTCCAGAAGAGTATTTGGAACAAGTGGTTAAAAATTTAAATAATAAAAGAATTAAGGGTTTTAAAATAAAAGTGGAACCAGCTAATCCAAAAAACGATAAATAATATGATAAATATAATATTGGGGGAGAAATTTTTCCTCCAATTATTATTTAAGCAAAATATGCTAATATATAGGATAGAATCAAGAGTGAAATGCCAAATACAAAAAACTCTTTATTAGACCATTTTTCTTTATAATGTTTTTTACAAAATTCATGAAATTTCAATATATCTTCATGATTGGTAACAGTTTTTAATTGGTTTTTTTTATATTTATGGTAGCTAATAAGTTTAAAAAAGCCAACATTTCGGACGTAAAATATAAGAGCTATAAGAAAATATATTAGACCTATAATAAAAGTTCCATTGGCTAAATTTAAAACAATTGGTATGTTTCTATTAACAAATAGGTAAATCAATAGGAAAACAGTTGTTATGAATCCTAGTATTTTCATTTTAAAATCCTTTCTAAAATAAATTACTTTTTATTATAATATCACAATATTAAGAATGAAGCAAAGGAACTATTGACTAATGTTACTGTTAGTTATCATAATTGATTATATAAATATAAATTATTTGGATATGTTTTTAACTATTTTTTAATAACAATTATTTGGAAGGCTAGTATGTTACTAGATAATTGGGTATAAAGAGAATAAGCTTATAACTTAATGATAAGTAGGTTTATATTATTGAGGATGAGTGAAATGCATAGAAAGCAAAAAATACTTAGCATTATACTTATTGTTGTTTGTATTTTGCTATTTTATAATTATAAAAACTCTGAAGCATATGAGTTTATTAAAGATGAAAATAAATTTAAAATAAAAGTTGCTGGGGATAATAATTTTCCTCCTTATGAATTTGTGGATGATAAAGGTAATTATAAAGGATTTAATGTAGATATAATGAAAGCCATAAGTGAAACTATGAACGTAGAAATCCAATTGATTCCTATGAAATGGTCAGAGGCAGTTTCTGCTCTTGAAAATCATTATGTAGATGCTATTCAAGGTATGTCTAGAACTCCTGAGAGAGAGGGAAAATATCTTTTTACTCAATCTACTATTATTAATTCCAGTGCTATATTTGTAAGAAAAGATACAGAACATATAAAAGATATAGAAGATTTAAAAGGAGTAAGAGTAGCTTATCAGATAGGAGATATAAATGAAGATAGAATCAAGGATATATCTGGTGCAATTATGGTACCAAGATATAATCAATTGGAAGGGATTAAGGCTTTGTTAGATGGAGAAGTTGATGCTTTTATAGGTAACAAGATAGCTGCTATATATCAGTTAAATAAGATGAAAGAAACTAATAAAGTGAAAATAGTTGGTATGCCTATAGGGGAAACAGCTTATGGTCCTGTAACATATAAAGGAAATGAAGAGGTATATGAGTTATTGAATGCTGGTATAGATAAAATAAAAGAAGATGGTACTTATGATAAGATATATAAAAAATGGTTTGGAGATGAATTGTCCTTTGGAAGATTTATGTTATTAGGTTATATCAAAGAGATATTTATAATACTATTGATAATTACCATTATTATATTAGGATTATACTATTGGAATAAAAAACTTAAAATTGAAGTATCTAAAAGAACCAATGAATTGGAAATTGCAAATAAAAACTTGATGATGCAACAACAGGAGATATATAGACTTGCCTATTTTGATCCAAAAACATCTCTTCCTAATAGATTGTATTTTATCGAAGAATTAAATAAGAATATAGATAAAAATATAAAATTAGCAGTGTTGTACTTAAATTTAGATAAATTTAAACATATAAATAATACATTGGGTCATGATATAGGAGATGAAATTTTAAGATTAATTGGATTAAGATTAGAGAAATTAATTGGTGAAGGAAATTTAATAGCAAGAGGTGAAGGGGATGGATTTTTTATACTTATAAAGGATTTAATGGATGAAGGCGAAGCTGTTGATGTAGCTAAAAGAATAATTGAAGATTTTAAGCAGCCTTTAATAGTTGAAGGATATAAATTATATTTAACTACAAGTATAGGTATAGCAGTATATCCAGAGGCAGGGATTACTAGTTCATCTTTAATAAAAAATGCAGAAGCTGCTTTATATAGAGCTAAGGATGTAGGGGGAAATAGCTATTTTATATATGATGAAACAATTGGTATAAAGGAATATGAAAATTTAACTATGTTAAATGAATTGAGACAAGCAGTAAATAATGAAGAATTTGTATTATATTATCAACCTAAAATAGATATTAAAAGGGAAAAGATAATTGGCATGGAAGCATTAATTCGCTGGAACAATCCTAAAAGGGGATTGGTATTTCCAGATAAGTTTATTCCATTAGCGGAAGATACAGGATTAATAGTGCCTATTGGAGAATGGGTACTAAGGGAGGCTTGTAGGCAAAACAAAGAATGGATTCAAAAGGGTTATAAACCTAGAAGGATATCAGTTAATATATCAGCTAGACAATTTCAATATTATAATTTTTTAGATACAGTATCTAACATACTAGAAGAAACAGGATTAGAACCTGAATATCTAGGGCTAGAGATAACAGAAACTACTGCCATATCAGATATTGAATATACTATAGATGTATTAAATAGACTAAAACAATTAGGGGTATCTGTAATTATGGATGATTTTGGCACAGGCTATTCTAGTTTAAAATATTTAAGAGAAATGAGTATTAATGAAATTAAGATAGATAGAGCTTTTATATGGGATATAGAAACTAATGAAAAAAATAGAGCTATTTCAAGAACCATAACAGTATTAGCTAAGCAATTTGATATATTGGTAACAGCTGAAGGCGTAGAAACTAAGGAACAACTTGATATACTAAAGAAAATTGGATGTGATAAAGCTCAAGGCTATTATTTTAGTAAACCAAAGGCTACATGGTGTAGATTGGTTAGGAAATAAAGGAAAATACAAAAGGATAATTAGAAATACAAAAAACGATGCAGAATTTTTAGTGGCTATGGAAAGGATACTGGGGGACTTAAATGACGGCTACACGAATATTTTAGAAGGGGAAGATTTTAGAAAGTTTTTTAAGTCCTATTATTTATCCTTTGCTGAAAGTGAAAACTTCAAGGACTTCTTTTGGTTTGATACTTTTTCTAGTCCTTATGTTATGTATAGATATCAATTTGATGGAAATATAGAAAACATTCAATTATATAAAGAACCTGTTTTAGAAACTGATATATTAATAGAGGATAAAATAGCGTATATGAAAATTAAAAAAATGGCTGGTTTTGATGTTGCTGAGGAGGATTATGGTAAAATAAAGGAATTTTTAAAAGAAGTAGAGGATTACGAAAAACTAATTATCGATATAAGGGGTAATGATGAAGGATTTGATGTCTATTGGGAAAACATTGTAAAATTACTGATTGATAAACCTTTAAATGCTAAATATTATGCATTTTTTAAAGATGGGCATAGATATAAATATGATCCATTTAGAGTTCAAAATTTAACTACTATTCAACAATTAGATGAAAAAGTACTATGTAAATTCCCAGAAGAAGTAAAAACAGATTTTGATTTTTACAAGACCTATTCTATTGATATAAATTCACTGGATGCTTACCATAATCTTGAAGAAAACTTTGAAGAGAATATAGACTTTAAGGGGAAGATATATTTGTTAGTAGATAGGAATGTTTTTTCAGCTGCTGAAAAATTTGCTTCTTTTGCTAAAGATACAGGCTTTGCAACATTAGTTGGAGAAGTTACTGGTGGAGGCAGAGTTTTCGAAGAAATTCCCATTACTTTTCTACCAAAAAGCAAATTTGCAGTTAGATATAGTAGAGAATTAGGGATAAATCAAGATGGTACAATAAATATGGAAACAAAAACGATTCCCCATATCCAAGTAGATGCTACTTATTATGAAGATTTTAATAAAGATAAATGTATTCAAACTGTTATTAAAGATGGGAAAAATAAGTAATATATTGATTTTATAAATGAATGGTAAAAAGTCCATTGTACATATATAAAATATGGTACTATAATATATAGAGAATATAAATACATAAAATATATAAAAAGCGAAAGTAGTAAACTTAAAAAATATACTTTTCTAAACATAATAAGGATTGACTATAATGTGGGGAGATAAAAGATATCATACTTTAAATTATGAATTGAGAAAACAATTTGGGAAAAAAGTTATGAAATTATCTTTAGATGGGGGATTTACCTGTCCTAACAGAGATGGAACCATTGGATGTAGAGGTTGTATTTTTTGTGGTGAGGAAGGTGCTGGTGAATTTACAGGTTCTAGAAATTTAAGCATAAAAGAGCAAATTGAAGAGCAAAAAAGGCTTTTATCAAATAAATGGAATACTGATAAATATATTGCTTATTTTCAAAACTTTACTAATACTTATTCTTCTATTGAAGATTTGAAGAAAAAATATTATGAAGCTCTTTCTCAAGACGGGGTAGTAGGATTAGCTATAGCTACAAGACCTGACTGTTTATCAAAAGATGTGCTAGAGCTTTTAGCTAATATTAATCAAAAAACTTACCTTTGGGTGGAATTAGGTCTTCAAACTATCCATGAAAGAACTAGTAATTTTATTAGACGGGGATACCCTTTGAAAATTTACAATAAAGCTATACAAGAGTTAAAGGATAAAAATATAAAGATAGTTACTCATTTAATATTTGGATTGCCAGGTGAATCTAGAGAAGATATATTAAATTCTGTTAGATATGTAGCTGATACCAATACTTGGGGAGTTAAATTTCATTTATTATATATACAAAAGGGAACGGATTTATATGAATATTATATTAAAAATCCTTTTCCTATACTTAGTAGAGAGGAGTATATATCTTTAGTAGTAGATGGTTTAGAAATGTTACCAGAGGAGATGGTAATTCATAGATTAACAGGAGATGGTAAGAAGAATTTATTGTATAAACCTAAATGGTCTTTGGATAAATTAAGGGTTCTTTCAGGTATAGATAAGGAATTAAAAAGGAGAAATTCTTGTCAAGGATCGAGGTATCAAACTAAAAATGATATTAAATAAATTTTCATATAGATCAACTTAAACATATAAGGAGCTAATAGCTCCTTTTTTATTTTTTATTTTAACATCTATTCTATTATCTGCATAATATATAGTGCAGATAATTATATGAAAGAAAGGTGGTTAGTATGAAAGGAAACTATCAAATAGAACAAAAATGTCCTACTGGAAGTTTTGCATACACGATTAAGTCAGGGGATACTTTATTTCAATTAGCTCGTAGGTTTAATACAACTGTAGAAGGAATTATGGCAATAAATCCAGGAATAGATCCAAATAATTTACAAATAGGGCAAGTAATATGTATACCAGGAGAGGTAACTGCACCGCTTCCTCCATGTCCTAATGGTTTTTACTATACCATAAAGTCAGGAGATACCTTATATAATTTAAGCCAAAAGTTTAATGTTCCATTACAAGAAATAATAAATGCTAATCCAGGAATAGATCCAAATAATTTACAAATAGGTCAAGTGATATGTATACCTCGGGTAACTGCACCACTTCCTCCATGTGCTAATGGGTTTTATTATACCATAAAGGCAGGAGATACCTTATATAATTTAAGCCAAAAGTTTAATGTTCCGCTGCAAGAAATAATAAATGCTAATCCAGGGATAGATCCTAATAGATTACAAATAGGGCAAGTGATATGTATACCACAACCAAAACCAGTACCATATTTGCCTCCATGTCCTGAGGGTGTTTATTATGTTGTGAAAGCAGGAGATACACTATTTTCAATTGGACAAAAATTTAATGTATCAGTACAGGAAATAATAAATGCTAATCCAAGTATAGATCCTAATAGGTTACAAATAGGGCAAATATTATGTATTCCTAGAAAATGTGTAGTATTTTGTTTCTAGAATAAAAAAAGGAAAGTCAATATTGGCTTTCCTTTTAATTTTATGTATGGTGGGCGATACAGGGCTCGAACCTGTAACTTTCACCACGTCAAGATGACACTCTACCATTGAGTTAATCGCCCTTGTGACAAATATTATATACTAAAATTATATTTTATGCAATTTTAATTTTCAATTTTTAATATTTTTTCCATAAATTCATGTAGGACATGTATAATAGTATATATGAGAATAACTTTTTTATATTGTCAAAGCATTATACAAATGTGATAGAATATAAATTAAGTATATAGGTATATTTTGTGAAATTATAGTATACTAGTATGCAGATCAAATAGTTTTCTAGTATTTGTAATTTAGTAATAATTATGCTATAATTCATTTGATCTATAGATTATGTAAAGAAGTCTATTATTTTATATAAATTATTGTAAGGAGGTAGGCAGCTTAGCTGCAATGGTATGGCAAAGATACATTTAGGCTTAGATGTAGGGTCCACTACTGTTAAATTAGTGGCATTAAATTCATCGTATGAGATAATATATAGTACTTATAAGAGGCACTATTCTGATGTAAGAAATAGTGTAAAAGATGTAATACTAGATGCATATAAAAGATTTAAAAATGAGAGTGCAACAATAATGGTTACAGGATCTGGTGGGCTTTCTGTTCATAAATGGTTAGAGATTCCATTTATACAGGAGGTGGTTGCTTCAACTACTGGAATTAAAGAATTTATTCCAGAAACTGATGTGGCTATTGAATTAGGTGGTGAAGATGCAAAAATAATATATTTTGAAGGTAATGTGGAGCAGAGAATGAACAGTATATGTGCTGGAGGTACTGGTGCATTTATAGATCAGATGGCATCTTTAATAGAAACCGATGCAGAGGGACTAAATGAATTAGCTGCAAAGCATAAATCCATATATTCAATAGCTTCACGTTGTGGAGTATTTGCTAAAACAGATATTCAAGCTTTAATAAATCAAGGAGTTTCTAAAGAGGATATAGCAGCATCAGTATTTCAATCGGTGGTAAATCAAACCATATCTAATTTAGCTTGTGGCAGACCTATAAAAGGGAAAGTAGCTTTTTTAGGAGGACCTTTACATTTCTTGCCTGAACTTAGAAAAAGATATATAGAAACTTTAGGATTAAAAGAAGATGAAATAATTTTCCCAGATAATTCCCAGTTGTTTGTGGCAATAGGTGCAGCAGTTTCTTCAATAGAAGAAAAGCCAATTAGTTTTGAAGAATTAAAAAATAGAGTATTAAAATCTACAGGACCAATAGAATCAGAAATTCGCAAGTTGAGACCTTTATTTAAAGATAAAGAAGAACTGGAACAATTTAGGAAAGAACACAAAACTCATAAGATGGCTTATAAAAATATAGAAGAGCATAGCGGAAGATGTTATCTTGGAATAGATGCTGGCTCTACTACTACTAAAGCTATACTTATTGATGAAGATAATAATATACTTTATTCTTATTATGGAAATAACAGAGGGAAACCATTAGATTTAACTGTAGAGATATTGAAAGATATATATGAGAAACTTCCGGAAGGAGAAAGAATTACTTATTCAGCTGTTACTGGTTATGGTGAGGAATTTATTAAAGCCGCCTTAAACATAGATGAAGGGGAAGTTGAAACTATAGCTCATTATAAAGCAGCACAATTTTTCCAACCAGAGGTAGATTTTATACTAGATATAGGCGGGCAAGATATGAAGTGTATGAAGATTAACGAAGGGGTAATAGATAGTATACTTTTAAATGAAGCTTGTTCCTCGGGGTGTGGCTCTTTCTTGGAGACTTTTGCTCATTCTTTAAACATGTCAGTCGAGGAATTTTTAAATGAAGGACTTCTAGCAGAAAATCCTGTAGACTTAGGTTCTAGATGTACAGTGTTTATGAATTCCAAGGTAAAGCAAGCTCAAAAAGAAGGGGCAAGTATTGGAGATATAGCTGCAGGGCTATCTTATTCTGTAATTAAAAATGCTATACAAAAGGTAATAAAAATCAGAGATCCAGAAGAAATGGGAGAAAATATAGTCGTACAAGGTGGTACATTTTATGGTGATGCTATTTTAAGAGCTTTTGAATTGGTATCAAAGAGAAAAGTAGTAAGACCAGATATTCCTGGGTTGATGGGTGCCTTAGGAGCAGCTTTAATTGCAAAAGAAAGGTATGAAGAAGGTAAAGAAACTAATATTCTATTAAAGGATGAATTGGATAGTTTTAGTTATAAAACTAACAGAGTAAATTGTGGTGGATGTGGAAACAATTGTCTGCTTACAATCAATATATTTTCAGATGGCAAAAAATATATAACAGGAAATAGATGTGAAAAGGGCACAGGAGTAGAAAAATCCACTAAGGATATTCCCAACTTATATGAGTATAAGTATAATAGGGTTTTTGATTATGAGCCTTTATCAGAAGAAGAAGCTACAAGAGGCACAGTAGGAATACCTAGAGTTTTAAATATTTATGAAAATTATCCATTTTGGCATACATTTTTTACTGAATTAGGATTTAGAGTGGTATTATCGAGTCAATCCAATAGAGAAATTTATGAAAAAGGAATAAGTTCTATACCTAGTGAGACTGCTTGTTATCCAGCAAAAATTTCCCATGGTCACATAATGGATTTGTTGGAAAAGGGAATTAAATTTATATTCTATCCAGCAATTTTCTATGAACGAAGGGAAGATGAAGAAACGGATAATCATCTAAATTGTCCTGTAGTTATTGGATATTCTGAAGTTATAAAGCATAATGTAGATGAATTAAAAGATAAGGATATTTTATTCCTAAATCCTTTCTTGAATTTTGATGATAAAGAAGGTTTAAAGAAAAGACTCAAAGATGAGTTAAAGCCTTTTTTCTCTATATCTAATAGAGAAATAAAAAAAGCTGTAGATAAGGCTTGGAATGAGTTGATTAATTACAAGAAGGATATAGAAAGAAAAGGTGAAGAAACTTTAAAGTATATGGAGGAAGAAGGGATTAGAGGCATAGTTCTTGCAGGAAGACCTTATCATGTAGATCCAGAAATAAATCATGGAATACCTCAATTGATCACTTCTTTAGGCATGGCAGTATTAACTGAAGATTCAGTAGCACATTTAGCCAAACCCGATAGACCTTTAAGAGTATTAGACCAATGGGTATATCATTCTAGATTATATAGGGCAGCATCTTTTGTAGCAACTCAGGAAAATTTAGAGCTTATACAATTAAATTCATTTGGCTGTGGATTAGATGCAGTAACAACGGATCAAGTGGAGGAAATACTTCATGCTTATGAAAAAATATATACTGTATTAAAGATAGATGAAGTAAGTAATTTAGGTGCCGCAAAAATTAGAATAAGATCTTTAAATGCAGCTTTAAAGGAAAGAGAAAAGAGAGGATTTAAACCACAAAAAATAGAAAAGCCAGAAAAACGAGTAGTATTTACAAAGGAAATGAGGGAAAATCATACTATATTAGTACCTCAAATGGCACCAATACACTTTAAATTATTAGAGGATGCTTTAAATACTTGTGGATATCATTTAGAATTTTTACCTGCTTATGACCCTAAAGCTGTAGATGAAGGTTTAAAATATGTAAATAATGATGCTTGTTATCCATCAATAATAACTGTAGGACAGTATATAGCAGCATTGAAATCAGGTAAATATGATTTAGACAATGTTTCTTTGTTAATGACTCAAACAGGAGGGGTATGTAGAGCTTCCAATTATATTGGATTTATTAGAAAGGCTTTAAAAGATGCAGGTTTTGGAAATATACCAGTTATAGCTGTATCAGCTCAGGGTATAGAAACAAATCCTGGATTTACCTATTCAATGGAAATGGCGAGAAAAGGCATAATGGCGATAATGTATGGAGATCTTATTATGAGATTACTATATCGAGTAAGACCTTATGAAAAGATAAAGGGTTCAGCAAACTTATTAGCAAAACATTGGTTAGAAAAATGTTCTCAAGCAGTTAAAGTAGGAGATAAAAAAGAGTATGAAGAAAATGTGTATCAAATGGTTGAAGATTTTGATGAACTTGAGATAGATGAAGAGTTAATAAAACCTCGAGTAGGTGTAGTTGGAGAAATATTGGTAAAATATCATCCTATGGCTAATAACAATATAGTAGATATATTAGAAAAGGAAGGAGCAGAAGCAGTTGTTCCAGATTTAACAGACTTTTTAATGTACTGCTGTTATAATTCAACCTATAAATATAAATATTTATCGAAAGGATATCTCCCTAAGCTTGGTAGTGATATAGCCATAAAATATATGGAATATTATAGGAAACCTTTAATGGATGCGTTAAGACGCAGTAATAGATTTCATGAACCTATGACTGTATATGAGCTGGCAGAAGAAGCAGAGAGATTAGTATCTATAGGAAATCAATATGGTGAAGGTTGGCTTCTTACAGCTGAAATGTTAGAGTTAATCCATAATGGTGCTGAAAATATAGTATGTGTACAGCCCTTTGGCTGTCTTCCAAATCACATAACTGGCAAAGGGGTTATAAAAGCAGTTAGAGAAGAATATCCACAAGCAAATATAGTAGCTATTGACTATGATCCAGGAGCGAGTGAAGTAAACCAATTGAATAGAATAAAACTAATGCTTTCTACAGCCCATGACAATATAAAAGAGAAACAGATTAAAAGAAGAAAAAAAGAATCTACACTAAGACCATATAAAAAAGCGTATAATGGGAAAAATTAAAATAAGTTGTCACCATCGATGGTGACAACTTTATTTTAAGAATCTTTTTACCCATTTTAATTTATCCTTATAAGGTGGATATCTAGTGTTAATATCTGGGCTAATACTTTTATCAGATATACTTTTGTAATGGGTAAATGTATGGAAGCTATATTCACCATGGTACGCTCCCATGCCACTATCTCCAACTCCTCCAAAAGGCATATAGGGGTTAGTTAGGTGCATTATAGTATCATTAATACATCCTCCACCAAAGGACAAGCTATTTATAACCTTATCAATTATTTTGTAATTAGTAGAAAACACATATAATGCTAAAGGGCGAGGTCTTGATTTTATTTCCTCTATAACTTCAACAATAGATTCATATTCCAATATGGGAAGTATAGGACCGAATATTTCATCTTCCATAATCTTGTCCTCCCAAGTTATATTATCCATTATGGTAGGAGATATAAATAAATCACTTATATTTGAATTTCCACCATATACTACTTTGTCTTTATCTATTAAAGAGATTAGCCTATTAAAATGTTTTTCATTTATTATTCTTGGATAATCTTCGTTATTTTCTATATTTTTGCCATAAAATTCTTCAATGTATTTTATTAATTTTTCAATTAATTTATTTTTTATATTCTTATGGACGTATAAGTAATCTGGTGCTACACAAGTTTGTCCAGCATTTAAAAATTTTCCCCATATAATCCTTTTAGCAAATATATCCAAATCCCCTTCTTTATCTATAATACAAGGGCTTTTACCTCCTAATTCTAAAGTTATAGGCGTTAGATTTTTAGATGCTTTTTCCATTATCAATTTTCCTACAGAAACGCTGCCAGTATAAAAAATGTAATCAAATTTTGTATCCAATAGATAATTGGCGGATGTGGAATCCATATTAATTACATGAATAAATTCTTCAGGGAAATTTTCATTTATCATTTTTTCAATTATTTTGCTAGTATGAATAGAGGAACTAGAAGGTTTAATGATAGCAGTATTTCCTGCTGCTATAGCTCCAATTAATGGAGTTAAGGTAAGTTGCAGAGGATAATTCCAAGGAGAAATAATAAGTACGTTTCCATAGGGTTCTGGATATATATATGATTTAGACTTGAAATTTGTCATAGGGGTCTTTACTTTTTTTACTTTTGTCCATTCTTTGATATTTTTTAAAGCATGGGATATTTCACTTAAAACTATACCTATTTCAGTAGAATAACTTTCAAATTGAGATTTTTTTAAGTCCTTATACAAGCTATCCATTATTAAATTCTCATATTCTAATAATAGATCTTTTAATTTATTAAGTTGTTCTATTCTAAAAGATATATCTTTAGTGGAATTTAAATTAAAAAAGTTTCTTTGTTTATTAATTATTAAATCTATATATTCTCTGTTATCCATGTTTACACCTCCTTCTTTTAATTAAATTATAACATTGTTTGTAACTCATTTGTAACGATTTTTAGATAATATATTGATATATTGTTTATAAAGACAATAAAATTTTACAATATAGCTAAGCATGTACTGGTGAAATTTGAAATTGTGGAAAAAATTCTAAGTATAAGATATAATGTATGGAGGATAATATACTTAAGATAAATATAAGAAAGAGGTAAAGATATGAAAAGTAAGACTAAGTTTTTATTAATGATAATGGTTTTTATATTAATTTTAACCCTTTCAGGATGTAAATATAGTAATGTACAAGCAAATGATGAAAGGGTAAACAGTAATTCAAAAGAGAACAGTATAAGGGGAAAAGAAGGAGATAATAAAAATTCTGATATAATGAAGGATTTTAGGAATATGGTAGAAAACAATAATGAACCAGTAGATTTGATAAATTATATAGATGAAAATATAGAAAAAGTTTTACCTGAAGAAAGAGTAGAGATGATAGAAAAATTAGAATTAATTCAAGAAAAATATATAGAGAAATATGCTAGTGAGCTCTTTGCAGATGATTATCAAGCAGAATTATTAAGTTTATCTGAAATACCTCAATTAAGATCGCAATCAAAAGAAGATATAAAGGAATATTTATTTTTTAATGAAGCTAATGTAGAAAAGATAACAAATGATAATTTAAAAGAATTGATATCTAAAATTATACAAGGCAAATATAGATTAATTAATTTAGAAGGAGCTTTTTATCCTATTATAGATTATGAAGCATTAAAAGTATATGATAAATATATATCTGATGAGTTAAAGGATTATATAGATATAAAAGCCATGGATTCTAATGAGCCTACAATAATAGATGGATCTTTAATGATATCTTTTGATGAGTTAGCAGAAAGACTTATGGCAGTAGAAAATTATATTAAAAAACATTCTGAAGGTATAAGATGTGAAGAATTATTGCGACTTTATGGAACCTATTTGATATTTTACTTAGAAGGTGCAGATAATACTCCAATATACGATGAAGAAACATATAAAATAAAAGATGAAGTTTTATCTAGCTATAAAAAGACAATGAAAAGTAAAGATACTGTATTATCATATATAATTGGCAAATATATGAACATAATTGAGGAAAACCAATTTATAATTGATGAAGATATAATTTCTCAAATAACTGTTCTTCATAATGAGGCGATAGCTAAATTAGAAGAATGTAAATAAGTATAATAATACTCTATTTTGTTTTGGAAATCTTTAAATTGTTGATATAATATATATGAATAATTTTAAGGAGGGATAGAGATGAAAAGGGTAATAGTATTTTTGGCTGAAGGATTTGAAGAGGTAGAAGCTTTTACAGTAGTTGATTATTTAAGGAGAAAAGATATTGTAGTAGATACATGTTCCATAGGTGAGAAAAATGTGCAAGGAGCTCATAAAATAATAGTAGAAGCGGATAAAAAAATTGATGAAATAAATAACAGCAATGATTATGATGGACTGGTAATTCCAGGAGGTATACCAGGAGCTACTAATTTAAGGGATGATGAAAGAGTTATTAAATTGGTTAAGGAATTTAATGAAGAAGGGAAGATTATAGCTGCCATATGTGCAGGACCTATAGTACTTCAAAGAGCAGGTATAATAAAAGGGAAAAAAGTTACTTCTTATCCAGGATTTGAAGAGGACTTAAAAGAAAGTATATATAAAGAGGATTTAGTAGTGCAAGATGGAAATATTATAACTGCAAGAGGACCAGCAGTAGCAGTATGTTTTGCTATGAAGTTGGTAGAAAACCTAATAGGAAAAGAAAAGGCTTCTGAATTAAGAAAAGAGATACTACTAGATATGGTAGAAGAGTCTATTAAAAATAAAAAATAAAATATTTAAAAAACAAAAAGGCAAAGTTGCCTTTTTGTTTTTTAGATACATAAAAAAGTATATATTAGAAAATGTAATACACGAGAGGCGGAAAATATATGAAATTGGATAAAAATTTTTATATGAGAGATACATTAATAGTAGCAAAAGAATTATTAGGAAAGATTTTGGTGCGTAATGTAGATGGGAAATTATTAAAAGGGAAAATCGTTGAAACAGAAGCCTATTTAGGCTTAAAGGATAAAGCAGCTCATTCTTATGGGGGCAGAAGAACTAAAAGGGTAGAGACTATGTATGGAGAACCTGGAAGAGCTTACGTTTATTTCATATATGGTATGTATTATTGTTTTAATATAGTAACAAAAGAAAAAGGTATCCCAGAAGCAGTTCTTATAAGGGCAATAGAACCCCTAGAAGGAATAGATGAAATGGCTAAAAATCGTTTTGGAAAGCCTTATGGGCAGTTAAATAAATATCAAAGGGAAAATTTAACAAATGGACCAGGAAAATTATCGATGGCCTTTAATATAGATAAAACTTTAGATAAAGAAAAACTATGGGGTAACAAATTGTATTTAGAAGAAGGGATATGTGAAGATTTTAATATTATAGAGACTACAAGGATTGGAATAGATTATGCAGAAGAAGCAAAATACTTTCCCTATAGATTTTATATAGAAGGTAATCCTCATGTATCTAAATTGTAACTTTATTTTTATTGCAAAATACCTCTATATTTAGTATTATTTAAGGTATAAGTTGTTGTATTATACAATGGGGGATAAAAATATGAAAAAAAAATTTTGGACTACATTTTTTATATCATTAGTGTGTTTTTCTATTTTATTTGCAGGGTTAGGAATGTATTTATCCAATAAAGAGACAGCTATTTCAACTGGAGAAGAAGATGAGGTGGAAAAATCACTTGATAATGAAGATGAAATATTAGTTTTAATTATGGGTATAGATGATAATGATGGATTAGGCGGTGTAAAAGCGGTTAAGGAAAAAAAGATAAAAGGTGAAGATAGGCATAAGCCAACGGGAATGCGAACTGATACTATGATATTAGGAAAATATAATTTTAAAACTGGGGAAGTTACTTTGTTATCTATTCCAAGAGATACATTGGTTTATATAAGAGGGAGAAAAAATTTAGAAAGAATAAACCATGCCCATTCCTACGGAGGTCCTTATTTATCGATAAAAACTGTAAGAGATCTATTAAATATAGATTTAAAATATTATGTAACTGTAGATTATTTAGCTGTAAAAGAAATAGTAGATGCTATTGGTGGAGTGAAAATAGATGTTCCTGTTAAAATGCGTCATTCTGATCCATATATACACTTAGATCCAGGACTACAAACATTAAATGGAGAAGAATCTTTAATGTACTTAAGATTTAGATCTTATCCAGATGGAGATTTAGGACGCATTAAAGCTCAGCAAATATTTGTGAAGGAATTTATGAAACAACTATTAAAACCTAAAAATTTATTATTATTACCTAAATTGGCTAAAACTTATTATGATTATGTGGATACAAATGTACCTTTTGAAATAGTTATGAAAGGTGTTATGTCAGCAAGGAAAATAAATTTAGATAATATAAAGCTTACTACATTGCCTGGTAAACCAGAGTATATAGGAACAACATCATATTTTATATATGATGAAGTGGAAACTAAAATTTTAATAGAAGAGATGTTTGGAGATTATCTATTAAATTAATGGAAAGAGGTTTTTATGAGAAAAGATATATTGAGAAAAGACAGAAAAAGAGAACATATAGCTTATTATTTAAAATCAAAACATGGTGGGAATACGCTATTTGATGATGTATTTATAGAGCATAATTCTTTACCTGAATTAAATTTATTAGAAATTAACACAAATACTGAATTTTTAGGAAAAAAAATAGATTATCCTATAATGATAAATGCTATTACTGGAGGAACAGAGTTTGCCTGGGAAATAAATAAAAATTTATCAAAAATAGCAAGTAAATATAATATTCCTATGGCAGTAGGTTCTCAAACTATTGCTTTAGTAGATAAAGAAAGCCATAAGTCTTTTAGAATAGTTAGAGAAAATATAGGAAATGAAGGAGTAGTAATAGCTAATTTAAATGCTCATGCTTCTATAGAAGATGTAAAATTTGCAATAGATCTATTAGAAGCAGACGGAATCCAAATTCATTTAAATCCAGCTCAAGAGCTAGTTATGAGAGAAGGAGATAGGAATTTCAAAGGGATTTTAAGGAATATAGAAAATATAGTACTAAATATAGAAAAACCAGTTATAGTAAAAGAAGTAGGATTTGGAATATCAAAAGATGTAGCTTTAAGGTTGTTTGATATAGGAGTAAAATATATAGATATATCTGGTAAGGGAGGGACTAATTTTATTGAAATAGAAGATAAAAGAAATGAAGATATGGATTTTAAGGATATGTATACTTGGGGAATACCAACAGCATTTAGCTTAATTCAATGTAGGAGTATATCAGAAGAATTGACATTGATATCTAGTGGTGGCATAAAAGGGAGCTTAGAGGTATTTAAATCTTTAGTATTAGGAGCAGATATGGTAGGAATAAGTGGCTATATATTATGGAATTTAATAAAGGGAGGATATGAAAAAGTCGATAAATATATGAACAATTTGACATATAAACTGAAGGTCTTAATGTTATTAACAGGGAGTAAAAATATTCAAGATTTAAAAAATGTCCCATATAAGGTAAAGGGAGAATTGAAAGAGCTTTTAGAAGGTTGATTAATTCCCAACAAGATATATTGTTGGGTTTTGTTGGGATTATATTGATGATAAATGTGGTTTTGGTTAAGGGATGTGGTTATATGAGGGAAAAAATATTGTCAATGTTAAAAGAACATAAAGACGAATTTATATCAGGAGAGATGATTAGTAATAAGTTGGGTATAAGTCGTACTGCGGTCTGGAAGCATATTAATAATTTAAGGGAAGAAGGATATGAGATTGAATCCATGCCTAAAAATGGATATAAATTATTAAATTGTCCAGATGTACTAACGTTGGAAGAAGTAGAGGAATATTTAAATACAGAGTTTATAGGAAGAAATATATATTATTTTGATACTGTAGATTCAACTAATATTAAAGCTAAAGAATTGGCTATGGAAGTAGAAGAAGGGACAGTTGTAATAGCTGAAGAACAAACTAAAGGTAAAGGACGTTTAGGCAGAGATTGGCTTTCTCCAAAGGGTAAAGGTATATGGATGAGTATTGTATTAAAACCTCAATTACCTCCTTCAGAGGTAGCAAAATTGACTTTGATTGGAGCTGCTGCTGTGAGTAAGGCTTTAGAGGAAATAGGGATAGAATCCTATATAAAATGGCCTAATGATATTATAGTTCAAGGTAAAAAGATATGTGGAATTCTTACAGAGATGAGTTGTGAATTAAATATGATTAATTATGTAATTATGGGAATAGGTATAAATGTTAATTTAGAAAATAAAGATTTTAGTAAAGAATTAGTTGATAAAGCTACATCGTTAAAAGAAATTATTGGGCATAGCGTGGATAGAAAAAAATTATTAGGAGCTATTTTAAATCATTTTGAGGATTTATATATTCCTTTTAAAAATGCAGGAGACATATCAAAAGTAATTAATATATCAAAAGAAAAATCCATTTTAATAGGTAAAAAAATACGAATAATTCAAGGGGAGACAGAACGTACAGGAAAAGCCTTGGACATAGATGAAGAAGGAAGACTTATAGTGGAGTATGAAGATGGAACTGTAGATAGTATATTTTCTGGAGAAGTTTCAATTCGAGGTTTAAAAGGATACAAATAAAGACCATTAGAATCATACTAATGGTCTTTATTTGTATTAAGTACCGTATCTATAGCTATTTTAGGCATTCCTATGGGTTCTACAATTACATCGCCTGCCAAATTCTTGTTATCAACAAGCCCTTTCTTCATAAGTTGAAAGGTTATAGTTTTGTTAGGTTTAATAGCTATGCCTAGTATTTTCCCAGTATCAGAATCCATGCCAGAAGGTATATCTATCGATAATATATATTTACCCTTTTGATTTACTAGGGAAAATGCATCTTTGTATATTCCCTCTACTTCTCTAGTTAAGCCTGTTCCAAATACTGAATCGATTACCATATCTGATTTTGATAAGGATTCCTCTAAAGTTTTTAAATCTTTTTTGTTATCTATATATTTTATAGGAATATTCATATTTTTGAGTATATTATAATTTATCATAAAATCGTGACTACCTTTATCTATGTTTCCAAGTATAAATATATCTACTTTTTTATCTTTAACTATCAAATGTCTAGCTACTGCTAATCCATCTCCTCCATTATTACCAACACCACAAAGAATTGTGAAGTGATTAAATTTATTTAAGTCTATATTTTTAATTACTTTTAATGCAGCATTTTCCATTAATACAATTCCAGGTATTCCTAATTTTTCTATACAATAGTTGTCTATAGCTTTCATATTTTCTCCAGTTACAGCAATCATAATACCCCTCCTCTCATTAAGTATTATATCAAACAAATACATTGATTTTGAAGATTTTTAAAATTATTTTCAAATAAGGGTTGCAAAATTAGTAGAACTTTGATAAAATTATAACAAATGGTAATAGTATAAAATTTAACAATCCTAATTATACATATATAACTAATCTATAATTTAGTACACTTAATAAATAAACATAAAAAGTTAAATATGCTTTAACTTTTATGATAAATTTAAGCATATTATAAAAAAAGGAGGAGTTAAGTATGCGAGAAGTTGTTATTGTATCAGCAGTTAGAACACCAATAGGAACATTTGGTGGAAGTTTTAAGAATGTTTCTGCAGTAAAATTAGGGACTGTAGTTGCTGAAGAAGCCATGAAAAGGGCAACTATAAAGCCTGATATGGTAGATGAAGTTATATTTGGGAATGTGTTACAAGCTGGGTTAGGTCAAAATGTAGCTAGACAAATTTCAATACATTCAGGGATTCCAGTAGAAGTACCTTCATATACGGTAAACAAAGTATGTGCTTCTGGACTTAAAGCTATAACATTAGCAGCTCAATCTATTATGGCAGGTGAAGGAGACATAATTTTAGCAGGAGGTACAGAAAATATGTCTCAAGCACCATATATTTTAAAAGGAGCTAGATGGGGATATAGAATGGGAGATGGAGTATTAGAAGATTATATGGTGAAAGATGGACTTTGGGATATATTTAATGATTATCATATGGGAATTACTGCAGAAAATGTAGCAGAAAAGTATAATATAACCAGAGAAGAACAAGATAAATTTGCATTAAGAAGTCAATTAAGGGCAGAAGAAGCTATAAAAAGTGGAAGATTTAAAGATGAAATAATTCCTGTAGAAGTACCTCAAAGAAAAGGTGATCCACTAATAGTAGATACAGATGAGCATCCAAGATTTGGTTCTACTATTGAAGGTTTAGCTAAATTGAGACCTGCATTTAAAAAAGGTGGTACAGTAACAGCTGGTAATGCATCGGGTATAAATGATGGAGCAGCAGCTTTGGTTTTAATGGCTAAGGAAAAGGCGGAAGAATTAGGATTAAAGCCTTTAGCAACTATTAAGGCTTATGGGGCAGCAGGAGTAGATCCAAGTATAATGGGAATTGGTCCAGTACCTGCTACTAAAAAGGTACTAAGCAAAGTAAATATGACTATAGATGATATGGATCTTATAGAAGCAAATGAAGCTTTTGCAGCTCAATCTTTGGCAGTAGCTAAAGAATTAAATTTTGATGATGAAAAAGTAAATGTAAATGGTGGTGCAATTGCATTAGGTCATCCTATAGGAGCATCTGGTGCTAGAATAGTAGTTACATTACTTTATGAAATGGAAAAAAGAGATGTCAAAACTGGTTTAGCCACTTTATGTATAGGTGGAGGACAAGGAATGGCTATGATTGTTGAAAGGTAATTATATTAATTGTGTGATTTTGATTTAAAATACAAATCTTAGTTAATGGCGAAAGATAGCAAAGTAAATTATAATGACTTAGGTCATTATGTGTTCTGTATAATACTTTGCTATCTTTTGCTTTTTTAATTTTATTTATATTTGCATATTTAATTAGCATAAGTAAAGCTGTATTTATGTTTAATTTTAATTTTAATTAAGATATAACATAAATATAATAGAGAATTTGTTTATGATATTATAAATTGTGAATTACTTGATTATTCATTAACCAATTTAATTCTTTGAAGAACTTTTGATGCTACCAAAGAAGATACTATAGCTTTTAATGTATCCCCAGGTAAAAATATAATGCACCCAGTTTTTAAAGCTGTAGCAAAAGAGATGGATTTTCCCATTACATGGTTAATTATCATATACATATATGGAACTCCGAATAAATATATGATAAATGTTCCTATAAGGGAAGCTACAAATATTCTTACAAAGCTTATGTTATCGCCACTATGAACGATTTGTCCAACTATAAAAGCTGCAAATATAAATCCGATCAAAAAACCAAAACTTGGTGTAAATACCGTTTGAGGTCCACCAGAAAATCCTGCAAATATTCTAACCCCAGAAAGCCCTAATAATACATAGATTAGTTGAGATAAAGCTCCCAATTTAGGACCAAGCAAAAGTCCAGATAATACAACAAACAAGCTTTGTAGCGTAATGGGGACACTACCTACAGGTATACTTAAAAAAGCCCCTATTGCTGTTAATGCAGTAAATAAAGAAGTTAATACCATTTCCTTTACAGATATTTTCATATGATCCCTCCTATATGTAAACCGATAAATAATTTAAGTTGACAATAAGATTGTAGACCATTATAAAAGCAATGTCAACTATAAAATTATACAAGTTAACAAACTATATCTATATTAATTTATTTAAAACTATTGACAAATTTTTAAAATAAGCTTATACTGTATATGGACTATATATACAGTATATACAAAATAAACACTATATACTTTGCTTAGGAGGATGGCTATGAAGATTATCGTTTCTAATTCATCAGATGAGCCTATATATGAACAGATATCCCAACAAATCAAGGGAATGATTTTAAAGGGAGAGTTGAAAGAAGGAGATTTATTGCCTTCTATTAGAGGATTAGCTAGGGATCTTCAAATATCTGTTATAACCACTAAGAGGGCTTACGATGAGTTGGAAAAGGAAGGATTTATTGAAACTATGCAGGGGAAAGGTTCCTTTGTAGCAGGGCAGAACAAGGAATTAATGCGAGAGAAAAAACTGAAAATCGTAGAAGAAAAACTTCTTGACATAGTAGAGGAAAGCAAATTATTAGGACTAGATTATGAAGAAATACAGGAAATGTTGAAAATTTTGTTTGAGGAGGTATAGATATGGATTATATTCTAAAAGTTAAGAATTTGAGAAAACAGTTCAAAAATTTTACTTTAGATGACATTAGTTTTAAATTGGAGCCTGGATATATAATGGGGTTTATAGGGCCTAATGGAGCAGGGAAAAGTACCACTATAAAGCTTATAATGAATCTGCTCAAAAAAGATGGTGGGGAGATTAATATATTTGGTAAGGATCATGTAAAATACGAGAAGGAGATAAAGGATAGAATAGGCTTTGTATATGATGAAAATTATTATTATGAAGATTTGACTATCAATCAAATGAAAAACATAGTAGCCTCCTTTTATTCAAGATGGGATGAACAGCAGTTTAACTATTATATTAAAGAATTTGATCTAAATCCAAAGGTAAAGATCAAAACTCTATCTAAAGGTATGAAGATGAAGTTTTCATTAGCTGTTGCCTTATCCCATAATGCTGACTTAATAATCATGGATGAACCTACATCTGGGTTGGATCCAGTATTTAGACGGGAGATATTGGATATTTTATACAACATTATCCAGGATGATACCAAAAGTATATTTTTTTCCACTCATATAACTACGGATTTGGAGAAGATAGCAGACTATATAACCTTCATCAATGAGGGAAAAGTGGTATTTTCAGAGTCTAAGGATGGGGTGATGGAGAGCTATGCCATAGTAAAAGGTGGTATGGACCTATTAGATGAAAATACTAGAAAGCAATTTATTGGATTAAGAGAAACTAGAGTTGGGTTTGAAGGATTGACCAATAATTTAGACAAGATAAAAAACACATTTGGAGATAAGGTGTTGATAGAAAAAGCAAGTTTAGAAGACATTATGGTTTATAGCGTGAGGAGGTAGGAGTATGCTAGGGATTATTAAGAGGGATTTAATGCTATTGTGGTCAAACAAGCGAGATAGATTTTTTATAATATTTTATATACCATTTTTACTACTGATAATAGAATCCTACGATTTAAAATGGCTTTACCTTGCAATAATAGTAGCCTATACTTATATTCTTTCCATATTATCTTTTTCTCATGATATTAATGGTAAGGCTAAATATATTATTCATTCATTGCCGATAAATAGGGAAGAGATGGTTTTTTATAAGTATTTATCTAGTTTTGTGTATTTGGCCATCACGATTGTGTATGTTGGGATTTATTTGTGGATAATTAATGCAATAGGAATAAAACCTGTGGATTATTTTAATCTGGAGATGATAATCAAGGCTATACCTATTATTATGATTTTAACATCTATAGTCTATCCAGCGTATTTTATATTTGACCCTAAGATAGCACAGATAATCCATATGATAGTATTTTTTACTTTTTTCATTGGTATGGCAAATTTGGGTTCGGTGGGAGATAAATCTTTAGTAAGCCGTATAGGATTTATTAGGGGAAAAGGTATGATATATGTTTCCGCAGCAATGTATATAATCTCCCTATTTCTATCCATGAAACTATATAAGAATAGGGATCTATAGGGGAGGGATAGGATGTTTAATTTAATAAAAAAGGATTTTATATTGTCGAGAAAGATCAATATATTTGCAGTAATATATGGACTGTTTATTGCGGCTATGGGGCTTACAATGCCTGATCCTTTAATGTCAACTCTCCTATACGTTTTTGGGATGATTATACTTATATTTATTACTGTTATATATACAAATGGATACGATGATAAGTATAAGAGTGAAATAATACTTAATAGTCTCCCAATGGATAGGAAAAATATTGTTAGAGCAAAATACATGGCGTTAATACTATTTATTGTAATAAGTTGTGGTACCGTGTTGATATTTACCAATATTATTTTGAAATTAGGAATTGCTAGCACTGGGAAAGGTGCGAGTATATGGAATGCTATCTTTGTTACTAATATATCCCTGATATTCTATTCCATATACTATCCAATTTATTTTAAAGTGGGGGAAGGTCTAAGGAGTTTTAATACCATGTTGTGGATACTGATGGTAATAGGGCCAACGGTTTTAAGTAAATTGATGGAGGGATTAGACAATATAGGCTATTTGGAAAAAATAATTGATATGGATATTAATAGGATAAATATATATGTGCTAATACTTTCTTTGATCATGTTCTATATGTCTATGAAGATATCCGAAAAAATTTATAGAACGAGGGAGTTCTAACTATTAGAAAAGGGAGTCATAGGAATTCAATCAGTATCCATGGTTAAAGCAGAATTAGCTAGAATTAAAGTTGCTAAAGCATTATCGTATTCGCCACTAAACATGAGTATATTCACCTTTTTCTTCACAAGCAACCTTCCTTTCCACTATTTTAAGTAGAAAGGAGGGTTTTATACTTTAAATTATATTTTTTTCTATTGTATGCGATTTGGTTTAACAATTCTATTAAAATATTTACTTCTTGATAATCATTATATAGACCGAAGCTTATTCTAACAGTACCTGGTCTTAATAGATTTTCATCCTGTTTGTACTTTTTCATCTCCTCTATAGAGATATTGAGTAGTTTCTGTATATAGGGCTGTGCACAAAAGCATCCATTTCTTACAGCAATGCCTCCTTCTAATGATAAAATATTTGCTACAGTTTCATGGTATAATCCCTCTATGTTGAAGGATATTATAGATACCTTATTCATAATATCCATATCATCATATAATATTATATGAGGTACTTTTTTTATCCTTTCAAGGGTGTATTTAGTTAGTTCTCTTTCATAATTGGATATTTTATTCATACCTATAGATTTTAATATTTTTAAACTTTCTATTAAAGCTACTACTCCTAAGAGATTAGGAGTACCTGCTTCTTCTTTTTGTGGCGGTTCTTCCCATATAACATCTTGAGGTGTTACTAATTTTATTGTACCTCCTCCAACATATTCAGAATGCCCTTTATTAAATGTAGCCTTAGGTGCAATTAATACGCCAATACCAAAAGGGGCATACATTTTATGAGCAGAGAAAGCAATATAATCAATATGTTCAGGATGGTCTATGGGTTTCATATCCACTGGATGATGAGGCACTAATTGAGCTCCATCTACGAGGATTTTACTTCCATATTTATGAGCAATTTGTGCTATTTTATATATTGGATTTAAATAACCTGTAACATTGGAAGCACCAGTTACAGTTAATAATTTTACTTTTCCATTATATTTTTTTAATAGATATTCTAAATGATCTAAAGATAATCTTCCATTTTTATCTACTTGTACATAATCCACTTTATATTTACTTCTCCAAGGAAGATCGTTGGAGTGATGTTCCATATATGTGGATAGAACTATTCCATCTCCTATTTCATCTTTTAATCTATAAGATAATTTATTTATAGCCTCTGTTGTATTCTTTACAAATATTACTGTGTGATATTTATTGTTGCCTTTTACAAAATTTAATACTTCATCTCTTGCATTTTCATAAAACTGAGAAGATATTATGGATTTATATCCTGTTCCTCTGTGAACAGAAGAGTAGTATTGAGAAAAATTATTTATCGTTTCTATTACAGATACAAAAGGAGGAGTAGTGGCAGCATTATCAAAATTTATATATGGAACTTCAATTCCATTTGCTAAAGGGACTAAAGTGTTTATTCCATAAATTAAGTTTTTATACATAAGATCACCTATATTTTATTTAATAATATCATTATATTTGATAAAAAAGAAAAGGTTACGAGAAAATAGGTAGTAAAGTTAGGTGAAGTTATATTATAATGGATATAAGGAGTCAGTTAAGGAGGTTGAATATGAAAAATAAAAATAGTTTGTTTGCAGATATTTCATTATTACTAGTTGCTGTTATTTGGGGAAGTGGATTTGTAGTTACAAAGAATGCTTTGGATCATATAACTCCTTATTATTTACTAGCTTGTAGATTTATGATTTCATCAATATTGATGCTAATAGTATTTTTTAAAAGGGTTAAGAAAGTAAAATTAGAGGATTTGAAGGCAGGTTTTATAATAGGAATATTTTTATTTGGAGGATTTGCTACTCAAACTGTAGGACTTAAATATACTACAGCTGGGAAGCAGGCTTTTATAACTGCAACCAATGTAGTTATGGTACCATTTATATATTGGGGAATAAGTAAAAAAAAGCCAGATATCTATGAAGTGATAGCAGCTATACTTTGTTTTGTAGGTATAGGAATACTAAGTTTCGAAAGCAATTTACAATTTGGATATGGTGAATTTTTAACATTTATATGTGCAATATTTTTTGCTCTTCACATATCTGCCATTGGATATTTTGCTAAAGATCATGATCCAGTACTATTGTCTATAATTCAAATGTTTGTAGCTGGAATATTATCAATAATATTTGTACTTATATTTGAATCCAATGTGGAAAGTATTACTAAAGATTCAATATTTCCCATATTGTATTTGAGTATATTTAGTACATTAATAGCTTTTTTGATTCAAAATGTAGCACAAAAATATACTTCATCAACTCATGCTGCTATAATATTAAGCTTAGAAGCTTTATTTGGTGGGATAATGTCTTTAATATTTTTGAAAGAGCCTTTTACTTTAAGGTTTTTAATTGGTTCACTATCTATATTTATCTCCATTATAACTACAGAAACTAAGTGGGCTTTTTTTAAAGGCAATAATAAATAAGCACACTTAAATTTATTAGGAGGGATATCATGAAAGATATGGGATTTAGTACAAAAGCAATTCATGGAGGTTATGTAAAAAATGAAGTGGGAGCCTTAGCCACACCAATTTATCAAACATCAACTTTTATTTTTGATTCTGCTGAACAAGGAGGAAGAAGATTTGCCGGTGAAGAAAAAGGATATATATATACTCGGCTTGGTAATCCAACAAATACTCAAGTAGAAGAAAAAGTGGCTTTGCTAGAAAATGCTGAAGCCTGTGCATCCATGGCATCGGGGATGGGCGCTATAACAAGTTGTCTTTGGACTATTCTAGAAGCGGGAGATCATGTAGTAGCTGGTCAAACTTTATATGGTTGTACTTTTGCATATTTAAATCACGGGCTTCAAAGATTTGGCATAGAAGTATCTTTTGTAGATACTAAAGATCCAGAAAACGTAAGAAAAGCTATGAAAGATAATACAAAAGTAGTTTATTTAGAAACTCCTGCAAATCCTACTTTAGATATTTCTGATATTGAGGCTATTTCTAAAATTGCTCATGAAAAAGAGAATTGTATGGTAGTGGTAGATAATACTTTTTCTACTCCTTATATTCAAAGACCATTGGATTTAGGTGCAGATGTGGTAGTTCATTCAGCTACTAAATATCTAAATGGTCATGGGGATGTAATAGCAGGTTTTGTATGTGGAAAAGAAGATTTTATAGAGGATGTAAAGATGGTAGGAATTAAAGATATGACAGGTTCAGTTTTAAGTCCTTTTGATGCATTTTTGATTAATAGAGGTCTTAAAACCTTAGAGATTAGAATGGAAAGACATTGTGAAAACGCTTTTAAAGTAGCAGAATTTTTGGAATCTCATCCAACGGTAGAAAAGGTATATTATCCAGGATTGAAAAGTTTTCCACAATACGAATTAGCAAAGAAACAGATGAAATTACCTGGTGCTATGATTTCTTTTGAAATAAAAGGAGGAATGGAGGAAGGTATAAGGTTAATGAACAATGTTAAGTTATGTACTTTAGCAGTAAGTTTAGGAGATGCAGAAACTTTGATTCAGCATCCTGCATCTATGACTCATTCTCCATATACACCTGAAGAAAGGGAGGCTTATGGAATTCCAGATAGTTTAGTAAGATTATCTGTAGGCTTAGAGAATGTAGAAGATATAATAGAAGATTTAGAGACAGCTTTAGAAACTATATCATAGGATGTTATATAGTGCCTTCCCATGTGTATGGGAAGGTATTCCTATTAGTTGGGTGATAAATATGAAAAAAAGTAAAAGATTTATTATTGGTTCATTAATTGTTGGTCTTTCTTCTTTATTATATATGGATTTTTATGTTAAAAATTTTAGGTTTTCTTTTGGTGGAGTAGTTTTTCCTTTTATATTATATATATATATGATGATTTGAATCCATTATTTTTCGGAATTGCATCGGGCTTTTCTTTATTGTTATTTAGAGGAATATTTTCTAGCTTATTTCAAGGTATATTATTTGAAACATTATATTTAAATGCACCAGAAGTTGTGTTTTATTTAATATATGGAAGTATATTTTATATATTCAAAAAGAAAAATGATTCCTTAAAAGAAAATTCAATGTTTGTATTTTTTTTAATTAGTGATTTTATTTCCAATATGGTGGAGATATATATAAGAATTGGTAATGAAATTTTTAAAAGCAATGGTAAATTAGTAAAAACTTTAATATTGGTTGCATTTATAAGGGCAGGATTAATTTGGATAATTATATTAGGCTATAGATATTATAAGCTTTTATTAGTTAGAGAAGAACATGATAGGAGATATAAAGAATTGTTGTTATTGATGTCTAAATTAAAAACAGAAGTATATTGGATGGAGAAAAACATGGATCATATTGAAAGAATAATGGAAAATGCATATGAATTATTTAATAATATCAGTAATAATAATGAAGTACAAAGGGAAAAATGGTCTCAGTCTGCATTAGAAATAGCTAAAGATGTTCATGAAATAAAAAAGGAATATAGTTTAGTAGCTACAGGTATAGAAGAAATAGTAAATGATGAGCTAGATGTAACAGGTATGTATTTTTCTGAATTAATAAATATATTAAAAGAAACTATAAATAGAGAGATAAAAGATCAAGGAAAAGATATTTCAGTTGAATATAAAGTAAGAGGAGATTTTTATACAAAAAAACATTATTATTTAATGTCTGTACTGCGGAATTTAATGACAAATGCAATAGATTCTATTGAAAAAAAGGAAATATAAGTTTAGTTCATAAAAAGGAAAATGATGAACATATATTTATGGTAATAGATGATGGCAGTGGTATTGAAGATGAAGATTTACCTCATATATTTTCTCCTGGATATTCAACTAAAATAGATTATGAGACGGGTCAGATATATAGAGGATTAGGTTTAACACTTATAAAGGATATTGTTGAAATTTATTTAAATGGTAAAATAAAAGTAAAATCTAAATTTGGAAAGGGTACAATATTTATAATATATATTCCAGCAAAAGAGTTGGAGGAGGACGAAAGTTGAGGATATTTATAGTTGAGGATATTTATACTAGATGACGATAAAAGTGTTATAAGGATATTAAAAAAAATCATAGAAGATAAAGAATTAGGACAAGTTGTAGGGACAGCGAGAGATGGTAAAGAAGGACTGGAAAAAATTAGAACGACTACACCAGATATAGTTTTAATAGATTTGTTAATGCCAAAAGTAGATGGATTAACGGTTATTAAAAAACTTAAAAAAGAGCATCCAGGGATAGAATTTATAATGATATCCCAAGTATCATCAAAGGATATGGTAGAACAAGCTTATAAACTTGGAGTGGAATATTATATATATAAACCAATAAATGCAATAGAAGTTGAAGCAATAATGAAAAAAGTTATTGAAAGAATTGAAATAAACAGAAGTATTTCAAAGATACAACAAATATTTTCTGATAAACCTCAAAAAGAATGGGAAAATTTAAAGCATTATGAGCAGTGTATAAATGGAATATTAATGAAACTTGGTATAATGGGAGAAAAAGGTGCTGAAGACATAATAAAAGTTAGTAAATATATTATACAAAATAATATAAATTTAAATCAAATAACCATAAGAGAGTTGTGTAGTAAATTTACTGATAATCCTAAAGCTATGGAACAGAGGATAAGAAGAACAATAGGAATAGCTATGTCTAATATAGCTAGTTTGGGAATTGAAGATTATATGAATGAAACGTTCGTAGAGTATTCCAATAGTTTATTTAATTTTGAACAAGTTAGAAAAGAAATGGAATTTATAAGAGGGAAAAGTAATAAAAGAGGTTCAACAAATACAAAAAAATTTTTATTAGGACTAATATCATATTGTGAGAATATGAATAATTAAAAGTGAAATAAAAGAAAAAATTGTGAAATTAAAAACAAAGGTTGTGAAAATATAAATAAGCATAAATATTCTGAAAATATTTAAATGTTTTTGTAGTATTTTGAAGTTCATACCTTACAATGTTATTAATAAATTATAGGAGGTATTAGGTATGGACTTTCTTTTAAAGATAAATGAAGTTGTTAACAACTTTGTTTGGGGACCTGTAATGTTGATTTTATTAGTAGGTACAGGAATATATTTAACTATAGGCACTAAGTTCTTTACTTTTAATAAACTTGGATATGTGTTAAAAAATACTTTACTAAAAGCATTTGATAAGTCTGAAGTTGGAGAAGGTGAAGTGACTCCTTTTCAAGCAATGTCTACAGCTCTTGCTGCAACAGTAGGTACTGGAAATATTGCAGGTGTGGCAGCTGCTATTGCTATTGGAGGTCCTGGTGCAATATTTTGGATGTGGATTTCTGCACTATTTGGTATGGCTACCAAATTTGCTGAAGTAGTGCTTAGCATTGAGTTTAGACAAAAAACTGAAGATGGTCGCTATGTAGGAGGACCTATGTACTATATAGAGGAAGGTTTAAATGCTAAGTGGCTTTCTTATGTATTTGCTATATTTGCAGCATTTGCAGCATTTGGCACAGGTAATATGGTGCAATCTAATTCAGTGGCAGAATCTTTAGAAGCTATGTTTGGAATAAATAAATGGGTTACAGGGATTGTACTAGCAGTTTTAGTTTCAATTGCAATATTTGGTGGTTTAAAACGAATTGCATCTATGACAGAAAAACTAGTCCCTTTCATGGCAGTTTTTTATGTGGTAGGTGGATTAATAATAGTTATAATGAATATCTCTAATGTGCCTGCAGCTTTTAAGTTGATATTTAAAAATGCTTTTTCTGGAACAGCTGCAGTTGGTGGATTTGTAGGTTCTTCTATGAGTATGGCAGCTAAAATGGGAGTAGCTCGTGGAATATTTTCCAATGAAGCAGGTCTAGGTAGTGCACCTATTGCTCATGCTGCGGCTACTACTGATCATCCAGTGCGTCAAGGTTTCTGGGGTGTGTTTGAAGTATTTATGGCTACTATTGTTATATGTACAATAACAGCATTATCTATTATTTTGACAGGAGTTTGGAATACAGGAGAAACTGGTGCAGTTTTAACTACTATGGCTTTTGAACAATCTCTACCATTTGGTGGATATATTGTATGTATTAGTATACTGTTATTTGCTTTTTCTACTTTATTAAGTTGGTCATATTATGGTGAAAGAGCTGCTGAGTTTATATTTGGTCCTAAAATTATAAAGCCTTATAGAATTATGTGGATACCTTTCATAGTTATTGGAGCAGTAGGTGGACTTGAAACTCTTTGGGTTGTTTCAGATACATTAAATGGACTTATGGCTATTCCTAATTTAATAGGAATATTAGGATTAAGCAGTGTTGTATTTAAACTGACAGATGAATTTTTCAAGACAAAATATGTAAAAGAGAAAAGATTAGTTTATGCAGCTAAACAACAACAAACAATTAGATAAAAAAATGAATAAAGCATTAGGCTTTATTCATTTTTTTATCATTTCTGTAATTATCCATAACTTCTGCGAATATATCTGCGGAAGAAGGTGGAGTATAAGTTATAGAGTTAGCTCCTGCTTCGATGGTTTTTAATATGCTTTCGTCAGTAGGACCTCCTGTTGCAATAATTGGTAATTCTTTTCCATATTCGTTGCGAATTTTTTTAACTATCTCTGGAGTTTTAGGACCACCAGAGATGTTTAAAATTCTTGCTCCTGCATCTAATTTCCCTTTATAATCGTCGTATTCAGATACTACTGTTGCAATAATAGGAATATCAATTCGGTTATACATTTTACTTATAACATCTGTAGAAGTGGGTGCGTTTACAACTACTCCATAGGCTCCCATTAATTCTGCTTGAAGAGCTATATCAATGGATCTTTTACCTGTAGTGAGCCCTCCTCCTACACCAGCGAAAACAGGTACTGGTGCTACTTCTAATATAGCTTGAGTTATGGCTAATTGAGGCGTAAAAGGGTATACTGCAATTATAGAGTTAGCATTGGTATTTTTGATTATTGCTACATCTGTAGAAAACAGTAAAGATTTTATTCGTGTGCCTAATACTTTTATTCCACTAGCCTTATATATTACAGGAGGGACTTCTATTATTCTGGATCTTAATTTAGATTTTACTTCTGGAATATATTTTTCTTTTGTCATACTTTGACCTCCTTTTATTATAATTCCAATATTAATTAGCTTATCAATTATTACTACCCTTTATTTAAAGGGATTAACCATAAAATATGAAAATTTAAAGAGATTTTAAGAATTAAAATCAGCAATCCTTCACTATCAAAGATTTCTATAGTATAATTATATTATTGCTACATTATGTAAATTAAGTATTTTTAATTAACAATGTTGTAGGAGGATGGTAGTATATGAGAATACTAGAAAATCTAGGAGCATTGTGGGAAACCTTAATGAGTATACTCCCGCTAACAGCAATACTTGTTTTTTTTCAATTAGTAGTACTGAGAAAACCAATTGATAATGTAAAAGAATTTGTTATAGGCTTTTTATTAAGTGTATTTGGATTACATTTTTTCTTAAAAGGTGTATCGATGAGTTTGTTTCCATTAGGAGATTCAGTAGGAGCTAATTTAGTTGTATTAGAGAGAAAATGGTTAATAGTTTTAGTTGCTTTTATAATAGGATATTTTGGTACTCTTGTAGAGCCAGCCTTGAAGGCTTTAGCTCTTGAAGTAGAAGAAATATCTATTGGAGCTATTCCTCATAATGTATTAGTTCATGCAGTTGCTATTGGTTTTGGAACTGGAATGGGTATAGGTATATATAAGATATTAAACAATATATCCTATGTAAAAATAATAGTTCCTTTACTCTTGATTATTTTAGTATTGATATTTTTAGCACCAGAAGAATTTGTTTCTATTGCCATGGATTCAGCTAGTGCTACAACAGGACCAGTAAATATACCACTGAATATGGCTTTGGCAATAGGGTTGACCAAGATAATAGAGAATATAGATCCTTTATTAGCTGGATTTGGTATAGTAGGTCTTACATCTACTGGAGCTGTAATATCGGTGTTGATTTTAGGTATATTAACTAGGATATAGGGAGGGATTATTATGGATAAAGTTAAATGTATAGTTGCTATTGTAGAAAGAGGAAAAGCAGATAGAATTGTTGATAAGGCAAAACAAGCAGGAGCTAAAGGTGCCACTATTATGTATGGAAGAGGAACGGGACAATCGGAAGCATTAAAGTTTTTTAACATACATATTGAAGCTTCAAAAGAGATAATTATAATACTTAGTGAGGAGGAGCATTATAAAGATATATATGATGCTATAATTGAAGCAGGTAGACTGAAAGAGCCAGGTACAGGTATTATATTTACTGTTCCTGTAGCAGAATTGGTTGGATTACATCATAGGGAACATATTGAAAAATAGAGAGTCTAGATTAATCTAGACTCTCTGAAAGTGTGTTTATATAGTTCTCAGCTGAAAAAGCTGCAATGGCTCCATCGGCTGCAGCCGTAACTACTTGCCTTAATGGCTTTACTCGACAATCTCCAGCGGCAAAAACTCCTGGTATATTAGTTTCCATATTTTCGTTTGTTTTTATGAATCCATTTTCCATGTTTATTATATCTTTAAATAAACTTGTTGCAGGTTCTAAACCTACATAGGGGAAAATCATGAAAGAGTCGTTACCTTCCTTAGGTGTTATAGTAGTTTTTTCGCCAGTTTTAACATTTTCAACAACCATAGCTTCTACTTTATCTTTACCTTTTATTTCTTTAACAACTGTATTCCACATAAAATCAAGTTTGTCACATTTAAAAGCTTTTTCTTGAATAGATTTAGCAGCTCTTAATTCATCTCTTCT